>DBXQ01000083.1:264-477 GCA_002309955.1 Bacteroidales bacterium UBA1208 | reverse complement strand
AATATGAAGAGATTAAGTAAATTCATGATGGTCTGTTTTATGGCTTCCGTTATGATGATGACGGTGGGCTGTCAAAAAGAAGATATTGCTCCTATTATCCCTGATTCTCCTATTATTACTGATGGAGTGTTGCCTGGCCTGTTCTCGGTGAGTGCAACGCAACAGGTATATTTCTCGCAGGGCAATATACAGTACCAAGCAAGCACCAAAACT
>DBXQ01000083.1:0-155 GCA_002309955.1 Bacteroidales bacterium UBA1208 | reverse complement strand
TATAGTGGTTGGATAGACCTCTTCGGATGGGGCACGGGCGACAACCCCACATTGGCCTCTGCGGACTATGCTGACTACAGCACTTTCATGGACTGGGGATGCAACGCCATCATAAACGGCGGAAATACTGTCAACCAATGGCGTACACTCACCAT
>DBXQ01000062.1:11416-11739 GCA_002309955.1 Bacteroidales bacterium UBA1208 | reverse complement strand
CAGGCTCGTCAGGGTCGTCTCCATATCCTTGACCATATAGAGGACACTATTCCTGCTCCTCGCGAAGATTATAAACCATTCGTTCCCCGTATTGTGCAGATCCTTATCCCGAAAGACTTTATCGGTGCTGTTATTGGTAAAGGCGGTGAAGTTATACAAAAGATTCAGTCCGAGACCAACACCATTATCAACATCGAAGAGGTTGGCGAAAACGGTGTTGTGGATGTTGCTTCGCAGGATAAAGAGAGTATTGAAGCCGCTATCAAGTGGATTAAGGATATTTGCACAGTGCCCGAAGTGGGACAGATTTATGATGCCAAGGT
>DBXQ01000062.1:10910-11342 GCA_002309955.1 Bacteroidales bacterium UBA1208 | reverse complement strand
ATCAGCGAGTATGACTGGAAACGCACTGACACTTTGGAAGGACTTTTGGAAGAAGGTGATATCATCAAGGTGAAGATTATTGCCGTCGATGAGAAGAATGGCAAGTTGAAACTGAGCCGCAAGGCATTGCTTCCTAAGCCTGAAGGTTATACTGAAGACAAGCCTGCCCGTCCTCCTCGTCGCGAAGGTGTTGGTGGCTCTCGTCGCGAAGGCGGTAACGGCCCTCGTCGTGAAGGCGGTAATGGTTTCCGTCACGAAGGTGGTGGCGATTCCCGTCCTGAAGGTGGCGAGCGTCGTCGTAGCGGTGGCTCTCATAGAAGATAAAATTTTTTTCCACTGGATGCAATAAATAAGCAAAAGGTGAGTTATTGGGGTGTCTGTTTGAATGGCAGCATTAGGCTGGCACCCCTATATGCGACAGTAGCTCAGTTG
>DBXQ01000062.1:0-10893 GCA_002309955.1 Bacteroidales bacterium UBA1208 | reverse complement strand
GGTTCGAACCCCGTCTGTCGCTCAAATGAAAAGAAGAATCCATGAAGGCAAGGGCTTTCATGGATTCTTTTGTTTATATGATGGTTTGAGGAATCTTTATTGCAAAGAGGCTTTAATGTAGGGGGCGGTGATAGAGAGTTGGGAATTAAAAATCATGTGTGGAGCGCCACAATAGAGCAGACGACCGCCGTTACCTCCACCTCCAGGCCCCAATTCAATAAGGTGGTCGGCCTGTTTCATCACATCCAGGCTGTGCTCAATCAAAATAAGTGTGTTTCCAGCATCGGCCATTTCATCGAATAGCTCCATCAGGCGACGTACGTCATCCAAGTGGAGGCCGTCGGTAGGTTCGTCAATAATGTAGGTATGACCAGACGACAAACGTGTCTCTGTATCGGAAAGATGTATGGCAGTGCTATACAATCGGTCAGCCAGTTTGACCCGCTGCAGTTCTCCGCCGCTCAGTGTGCTCATGCTTTGATTGAGATGTAGGTATCCCAACCCCACCTTTTGGAGCATCCGCAACTGAGGCAGGAAAGGCTGTCCGCTAAAGAACCTGATTGCTTCTTCGACGGTCAAGTCCATTACCTCCGCTATAGTCTTGTCGTGATAGCGGTATTGCAGGGCTTCGTGGCTGTAGCGTGTGCCGTGGCATTCCTCGCAAACGGTCTCGATGCTCTCCATAAAGGCCATATCTGACACGATGACCCCTTTCCCCTTACAGGCAGGGCATGCTCCTTTGCTGTTGAACGAGAAAAGCTGTATGGATGGCCTTCTGTTCAGTTGTTCATCGGTTACGCCCTCCTTCACAAACAGCCGGCGTATCGTGTCAGCAATGTCAAGGTATGTGGCCGGGGTGCTGCGCAGGTTGATACCGATGTCTTTTTGCCCAATAAAAATGAAAGGCTCTGTTGATTGCTGCATGAAATATTCCATCAGCGAGCTTTTTCCAGACCCGGCCACGCCGGCGATGACCGTAATCACCCCCTTGGGAATATCCACGTCAATGTGTTGCAGATTGTGCAGGCGGGCATCCTTGATATGGAACCATCCCGTTGGTGTCCGGTAATTGTTTTTGAGTGGGGTGACA
The DNA here is from genome assembly GCA_002309955.1 of Bacteroidales bacterium UBA1208. GTDB lineage: Bacteria > Bacteroidota > Bacteroidia > Bacteroidales > P3 > Colimorpha. The sequence goes on along the minus strand of DBXQ01000062.1, from coordinate 9,803 downwards.
TGACGGAGCATCCTACCAGTCACCGTATCCGAGGCAAGTAGACTTTTGTATCCGCCTTCGAACATGATTTCTCCGCCGTGGTCGCCAGCTCCTGGCCCCATGTCCACGATGTGGTCAGCCATGGCGATAATCTCTCGGTGGTGCTCCACTATCAGGATGGTGTTTCCGTGGTCGCGCAAGTGTCGTAATGAGTTCTTCAGACGGCTGATGTCCTGTGGGTGCAGTCCCACGCTGGGCTCGTCCAACACATAAGCCATGTCCGTCAAAGGCGAGTTGATATATTTGGCTATCTTGATGCGTTGTGCTTCACCGCCGCTCAGTGTGCCCGTCCCTCGGCTCAACGACAGGTATCCTAACCCAATGTCACAGAGTGCCTGCAATCGTTTGCCAAGCTCATGTTTCAGGTCGGTGGCCAAAGGGTGGTCGATAGTTTCGATGAAGGTCTTCGCTTCGTCAATCGGCATGGCCACCACGTCGGCCAGATTCTTTCCCTTTATTCGGCAACTCCTTACTCTTTCGTTCAGTCTTGTCCCGTGGCACTCGGGACATTCTTTCGTGCAGGTCATCCCGTCCAACACCTTCTGTTGTCGCTTCCCCTCTTTGGTGGTAATGATGCTGCGGTACATACGAGGATAGAGCCCCTCAAATTTGGCCGACTTCGGCCAGTTGTCCGGCGGGTTCTTCAGCCTTATCTGTGGTGAATAGAGTAGTAGGTTAAGCTCCTCGGGTGTGTAGTCGCGTATTTTCTTGTTCAGGTCAAACAGGCCGCTGTAGGCATATCGCTTCCACCGCCACGCTCCGGTAGTGAAGGTGGGGAAGTGTATCACATCTTCGTCGTTAAGGCATTTGTCGAAATCCACCAGTTTGTGGATGTCCAAGTCGGTCACCTCACCCAGACCGCCGCAACGGGGACAGCTGCCCGAAGGATGGTTGAACGAGAAAGTGTCGCTGTAGCCCACAAAAGGCTCTCCGATACGTGAGAACAACAACCTTAGCAGCGCGTAAATGTCAGTGTACGTCCCCACTGTTGAGCGGCTGTTATTGGCAGGCTTCTTTTGGTCAATAACGATAGTCACAGGCATGTTCTCTATCCGTTCCACGTGGGGACGTCCATACTTAGGCAGATATTGTTGTACAAAACTCGGGAACGTCTCGTTCAGTTCGCGGCGGCTCTCGGCAGCGATAGTGTCAAGGCACAGCGACGATTTCCCCGACCCCGAAATCCCTGTGAACACAGTAATCTTTCCCTTCGGTATCTCTATCGACACCGATTTCAGATTGTTCTCCGTTGCCCCGACAATGGTGATATTGTTCATCTAAATCGTGTTCTTAGTAATGATTAACGTCATGAATGACTGGTGCAAAGATACGAAATCTTTCGATAATGGCAAGAAATATCTTTTGCTGTCAGCAAAAGATATTGTCTAAAGAGAATGTGTATCACAGGAATGAAATGTATAGTCAAATACCCATCACTATAGGAGTTAAAAACGCATCATTATTCATATTAAGGAGACTCCTATAAATCGCCCCAAAGCGGGTGAGATATGAATAACATCGTACATGCCGTAGGCGTAGTTCAGTGATTATCTGGGGCATCAGGTCGCATCCCGATGGGGACGTGACATAAAATACAAATAAATAAAACCTTCCTATATTAAAGAGGTTACGAAGTGGATTCTAATCTTGCAAAAAAGGACTTCGAAACAGGACTCTCCCTTAACCCGGAAGAATCGACTCGAAGGAGGCTGGAAAAAAACATGGCAAAATTAAAGGCAAAGATGCAGGAGCAAAAGACTGAATAGGCAGAATGCCACTTCTTGTTTTTAATACAAGATTATTATAAAAAGTCATTATACCGAATAACTTTCGTAACTTTGCATTTTCTCCGCCTATGTGCGGAACGATACAATATGCAATAAAACAATACAATAAATAACAAAACTCTAAATGGAAAAGAAGAACTTTAAGCAAGAAGTTTTTGCCTACATCCTTTTGATAGTGGGCAGTGCCCTCTTTGCCGTGGGCGATGTGATGTTTGTTAATCCCTACCTCATGGCTCCTGGCGGCACCTATGGTCTCTCCAACGTGCTGAATACCCTTTGGCCTTGGAAGATTGCTTTATATGCTATCTGCATGGATATCCCCCTGCTCATCATCGGTACCATCATCTTGGGCCCCAAGTTTGGTGTCAAGACAGTGGTCTCCACAATATTGATATTTGTTTTCACCTTTTTGTTGGAATCCGTCTGGGGCTATAATCCCGTAATCCATGATGGTGCCATCGTGGCCAACCCGATAGAAGGCCTGAGTATGGTTGAAATACCCAACCATGGCGGTTGGTTTGTGCCCGACTACTTCCTCAACACTGTTGTCGCCGGCCTCATCTATGGTGTGGCCATTGGCCTCATATTCCGCTCTGGTGCTACAAGCGGTGGTAGCGACATCATCTCCATGATTCTCCACAAATACACCAAAATCTCTCTTGGTACCCTCGTGCTCATTGTCGACAGCTGCATCACTCTTACCACCTTCATCGCCTTCGGTGACATCCGTCTGCCCATCTACTCCATCATTATCATCTTCATCGAGAGCAAGGTCATCGACCTCGTCGTCGACGGTATCAAGAGCTACAAGACCGCCCTCATCGTCACCGACAAGATGGACGAAGTGAAGAACTACATCCTCAACGACCTGCACCGTGGTGGCACCTGCATCACTGGCGAAGGTCTCTACAACGGCACCGAGCGCAAAATGATTTATGTCACCATGGAGCGTGCCGACTTTGTCAAGCTGCGTGCCAATCTCCGCAACCTCGACCCCTCGGCCTTTGTCAACGTCATCGACAGTGCCGAAATCATGGGTAAAGGTTTCAAAGCCCTCCCCACCGAATAGTCCGATGTTTATGGCCGTACTGTCGGCAGTTTTTTGATTCTCAATTCTCAATTTTCAATTTGTAATGAAGGTCCTCCAACTTTGCAACAAACCTCCCTTCCCGCCTGTCGACGGTGGCACCTTGGCCATGAACAGCATCACCCAAGGGCTGCTCTCTGCAGGCTGCGAAGTAAAAGTCTTGTCCATGACTACCGACAAGCACCCTGTGTTGGACGACCGCATTCCCGACCACTATCGCCAAGCCACCCGCTTCGAGTCAGTCTATGTCGACCTTAGCATCCGGCCTCTCGATGCCGGGGTGGCTATGCTTTGTGGCGACTCTTACCATGTGCGCCGTTTTGAAAGCAAAGCCTTTGCCGCCCGGTTAGCCCAAGTACTCAAGGACGAGACTTTCGACATCGTCCATGTCGAAAGCATTTTCCTTGCCCCCTATGTGCCTGTTATACGCCGTCATAGTCAAGCCCCGATATTCCTTCGTGCCCACAATGTGGAGAACCAGATTTGGCACCGCATCGCTCAAAGCGAGCGCAACCCGTTCAAAAAGTGGTATATCAAACATCTGGCTCTGACCCTTGCGGCCTATGAGCGCGAGCACATCAACGATTTCGACGGTGTAGTAAGCATCACCGACAATGATGCCGAATACTTCCGTGCCAATGGGTGCCGAAAATCCATCGTTACCATTCCCTTTGCCATCACCCCGGCCTACGAGGTCTCTCAGCTTGAGGAACCCGCTACCCTTTTCCATCTCGGTTCCATGGACTGGCTTCCCAACCAGGAAGGTGTGCGTTGGTTCCTTGACCAAGTGTGGCCTCTTGTGCATAGCCAAATCCCCTCCGTCACCCTCTTTCTGGCGGGTCGCAAAATGCCCGACGACCTCCTCAATCTCCATCTCGAAGGTGTCAACGTGGTGGGCGAAGTGCCCGATGCGGCCTCCTTCATCGCCTCCAAGCAAATCAACGTTGTCCCTCTCCTTAGCGGAAGCGGCATAAGGGTCAAGATTATCGAAGCCATGTCGATGGGCAAAGTGGTAATCACCACCACTCGTGGTGCGCAGGGGATACCCTGTACCGACGGTGAAAACCTGCTCATTGCCGACACTCCGCAGCAGTTTGCAAACCAGATTAAGCGGTGTGTCGACGATGCCGCATTCCGCGAACATGTGGGCTGCAACGCCCGTCAGTTCATCGCCGACACCTACTGCATCGAAACCCTCACACGCAAACTTCTCGATTATTACGAAAAACATTTAAACCTTGAATAATTATGAATAAACACACATCATCGCAGCGTCTTCGCCTGCCTCTCTTATTGCTCAGCTTGATGGCCTTCATGTTCCTCGGCAACGCCCTTCAGGCGCAGGTGGCCATCCCCGGTACACGGGTGCAATACACCTTCCCCAGTAAATGGAACTATCTGACCTCAAAAAAAATAGACCAGAACACCACCGTCTTCCACTATTACTACACTGCCAAAATTGTCGTCTCAAAAGGCGACACTGCTCTTCCTTATCTCCGTATCCGTGTCACCAAAAACTACACTGGAACCCTCTACGACTATGTCTACGACCGCTACGTGCAGGAGCCGTACCAGCCGCTTAACGACTACACCACTGGTCTCGGCTTGCCTAAAAGCGGCGGCATGGGCTACATAGGTGCCTATACCAACCTCACTGACAAGCGCGACTATCAGTTCCGCATGGTTTATTTCAAAATCCAGAACACCGTCGTGGAATTCCGTTTGGAAACCACACGTGAAACCTATCCCCAGATGGCCAAGGAATTTGAGTCCATCTTGGGAAGCCTCACCTTCTAACGACACTCTGTCCACGCCATGAAGAGATTGTTGATAACGCTCACATGCCTGCTTCTCGGCACTACAGCCATAGCGCAGCAGTCCCCGTCTGCCGATGAGTTCCGCCAGCTCTATGTCACCCTTAGCAACAACTATGCCAAGAACCCCGACGACATTATCAACCTTATGGATTTGGCCCGCTACTATTCCAACTCCGACAATCCTCAGCGCAGCCTCACCGATGCTGCCCGCCATCTGTCGCGGGCCGAAGCTCTCTACACCGCCTGGCTACAGGATCGTGGCCGTTACCGAGACCTCCAGAAACTCATCCGTCGCGGCATAACCCTCACCCTCATCCGCCAGCAGTTTCAGTCGGTAGTGGAGCAGGCTGAGAATTACGTCAGCCAGCATGCCTCCGACATGGGCGACATGGAAAGGACTGTCTTCCTCTCAACCTTCCCCGACAACCCCCGTATCATCGAGCCGCTCCGTGCTTGCCAGCTTCATGACGAATACCGCGCTGTTTGCCGTGAAAACACACTCAATGCCTACTATCAATTCCTCCTCGACCATCCCGCCACCCGTTGGGCCGATTCGGCCGAGGTTGCCCTTGCACAGCTTTCCACCCGCTACTTCTCTGCCTTTGGCTCCGAATCCGCCATCGACTCTGCTGCTGCGCTCTTCCCGGCCAGCGGGGCCATGCAACGCGCAGCCATGAGCCAGAAAAGCCGCATAGCATATTCGGCAGCCTGCCGTATCAACACCCAGGAAGCATTCACCGACTACCTTCGCCGCTATCCCCGTGGTGATAACTACATGGAAGCCTTGTCACGGCTTCAAACCTTGCAGAGTATGGACTATGGTCTGCTGCATACCCCGTCCGACTATGCCGAATTCGCCGAGACCCATGCCGACAGCCCATTGGCCGACAGTGCCCTGTCTACCCTTCGTCGCATGGTTATGGTCGATAAGAACCAGGAGGCTGCCACGCTCTACCTACAGCGTTTCTCCCTCGACGAACATTACTCCGACATTTATAAAGAATACTATAGCTGGTTCTCCGCCGAGGGCAATCGCCAGCCCATTGCCGCTTTTGCCGACGACAACCCCCAGTATCCTTACCTCATGGCCGTTCGTTCCGATTTGGCACGCAGTGCAGTCATCGATTCGTTCGACCTCACCAAACCTTTCCTCGAAACCGATATCGACCGCATGACTGACTGCATACGCCTATGCATGGGACGCAAAGCAGCTTTTGTGGCCTTGCAGCGCATTTTGCAGGGACAGATTGCCCGCAAGGAATGGGCCAAAGCCCTCCTTCGCATGCAGGAGTTTTCCATGTGTTTCGAAGAGTTGAACAACAAGGAGTACAACGAGCTTGCCGCTCTCCTCTCCCACAGCGGTGCTGCCGCCAGTCTGCCATTCTTCGTCCATGGCAATCTGCACCACCTTTTTGCCAACCCTGCCGGTACCCGTCTCTATTTTACACTTTCCTCGCGGGGCGGTACTATCGGCTATGCCCGCAAGGCTGCCAAAGGCAAGGCCGGATGGACTTATGCCGGCACTGTAAGGGTCGACGGTGCCAAGTCGGCGGTTACCGCCTTCGGCTTCTATGCCGGTGGCACCCGGGTGCTCCTCGGCATTGACGACGACATCTGGTCGGCCCGAGTGGTCAACGACACCCACTGGACTGCCCTCCAGCGGCTCCCCGAGCCTGTCAACACCCTCTTTGTCGAAACCGATGCCTATATGTTGCCCGACGGAAGTGGCATGCTTCTGGCTTCCGACAGGCCGGGTGGTCACAACGTGCAGGAATCCGGGGCCTATTTCCATGGCGACACCGCCTTGGCTACCGACCTCTATTATGTTCCTTGGGTTGATGGTCATTGGGGACAGCCTGTCAACCTCGGTCTGCCTGTCAACAGCCCTTACTGCGAACGCAGTCCACTGCTTAGCCGCAATATGAAGACCCTTTATTTTGTCACAGATGCCCGTGGTCTCGGCTACGGCGACGTCTATATGGCCACCCGCCGCAACATCGGCGATTGGAACCACTGGTCCGACCCTGTCAATCTGGGTCGTGGGGTCAACGGAAGTTTCGACGAGGCTTCTGTCGCTTTTTTCAACGACGAACGGCAATTGCTGATAACCTCCAACTCACCCCAGGGCACCCACTATGCCGTCTCCACCGTTGCCACCTCGCACGACACTGCCGATGCCCACCGTACTGTGGTGCTCAATCTTTCAGAAATCCTCGAAGTGGCACGCCACCTCGATGTGGTGGACTTGGCCGCAACTCAGGTCGTGCAGCATTTCGACGAGAATCAACTTGACACTCTTCAGTCCCTCCTCCTCTACAAAGGCAAACCCTATGTGGCGCTAATCTTGGCCGACTGGCTCTATGTGCCGGCATGTCTCATCGGTTCCCGTAGCCAAACCCCACTGAATGTCCAAGCCTACACGCTCGACGAGCTTCGCAGCCTCACAGACCCACTGCCACTGCCCTTAGTCCGTTTCTTCGCCGGAACTCCTCGCATGAAACCTATTGCCTTGGCCGAATTGGACATAGTGGTTCACTTTATGCGTCAACATGCCGGATGCAGTGTCAAAGTCTCCGTCAATACCGATGGCTCCGACGACCAGCGTTGCTACGACCTCTCTCTCAGCCGTGCCAAAGCTATCCGAAACTACCTTGCCGAGCAAGGTGTTGACATCAATCGTATCAGCATAGCCGCCTACGGGAACACCAAATATAAGAGAGGACTTAAACCCAGTCAGGCCGAAATCTCCTTCCATTAATATTTTGACAAATCTATCTCTGTAGGATTGGACAGACTTCGGAAGTTCAATCCACGCTTTTCGTTTGCCCCTTTTTCCTCATTTCAACCATCCATATACCATCAGTTATCCTTTACTAATGGGAGAACGATGGGAGAACGATGGGAGAACGAGCGAAGGAAGAACAATCCGCGGATGTTCTAACGACCCGGTTGCTGCTACCCAAAGGTTGGTAAGGAGTTTGGGAGGTTTGGGCAATATTCAGGTTCGTTTGGGAGCCGTGGAGTGGCGAGCGATTCACCCCTTATCGCTTTTTTGTTTGTGCCGAAGGGCGTAGTGCGTCGGTAGGAGGCGGTGCGATGGGGAGGCGGTTGTTGTCGGGAGCATGAAAAGGCATGAGTGAGAGGGGAAAAGGAAGAAAATAAAGTTTTTTTTTGAAAAAAGGCTTGACAGATGAAAAAAAAGATGTATCTTTGCTTTCTGTAAACTACATGGAATAGCACCCAATGGAACAGCATAGGACAATTGTCTTTGAAGAACATACGTTGCATTATCGCGATGAGGGAAGAGAGCATGAGCAGACTTTGGTTCTGCTGCATGGCTATCTTCAGAATCTTGATATATGGAGTTCGTATGTGCTGTCGTATATGCGCACAATGCATGTTATCACTATTGATTTGCCCGGGCATGGCTATAGCGAATGTTTCGGAGAGGTGCATACGATGGATTTCATGGCGCGAGCGGTGCAAGCCGTGCTGGACGATGCCGGGGTGGAGCAGTGTGTAATGGTGGGGCACTCGATGGGGGGCTATGTGGCAATGGCTTTCGCCGATTTGTATCCACATAGGCTGCGCGGCTTGGGTTTGTTGCATTCGCATGCTTTGGCCGACACCGAGGAAGCTATAGAGCGCCGGATGGCCACATGCGAACAGGTGATGACCAATAGGGCCAGCTATATTGTCAGTTTTATCCCACCGCTGTTTTGCCCAGAGAACCGGGTGGCGTTGACGATGGAGATAAAGGATTTGCAAGACCAGTGCTTAGAAACGAAGGCGGAGAGCATTATTGCCGCACAGAGGGGCATGGCTGCCCGTCCGTCGCGGCTGAGGGTGTTGCAGCAGTTGGAGGTGCCTGTGTTGTTTGTTTTCGGCAAGAAGGATCCACGGCTGCCTATCGAACTGGCTTTGTCGCAAGCCATGGAGGCCCGCCACGCTGAGATGCTGGTGCTGGAGAATGTGGCCCACATGGGGCATATCGAGGAGCGGGACTATGTGCGCCCAAGGATACAGAATTTTGTGAACACCTGCTATCTGTAGAGTCTGGGCATAAGCCGGTGCAGAACTGGCAGAGGATAGGATGGATGAGTGGTTTTTTCTTTTGGCTTGAAAACACTTATTCGATATGAAAACACATAGAAGACCCATAGTCCTTACACCGTTGTATTGGGTGGTGTTTTTTTTATGTTTTGTAGCATGCGGTAAAGAACCGTCTGAGAATCATTCTTCGGACTCTCAAGAGGATACCAGCACTTCCACTTTTTCTATAGGTTATAATAGGAGGGTGTATTTTGCACCGGGAAATCTTGCCACGCATGGTCGCGATTTTGTGTTTAATCCGTGGGATTACGGTGGCTATTTCGGTTGGGGGACAGGAGACAAACCTGGGAACAATTCAATGGATAACAGTCAGTATCCTTCTTTCTTTGATTGGGGTGATTATTTGAATAATGCTGAAGAAGGATGGCGGACATTGAAAAAGTCAGAATGGGAGTACCTGCTGTTGTACAGGAAAGATGCAGCCTTCAAGCAGGGAACAGCAACAGTGTGCAGAGTGCATGGAATGGTATTGCTGCCTGACAGGTGGCAGGTACCGGAGGGTATGGTGTTCAGTCCCGGTTGTATCAGTTGGGAGGATAATGTTTTCACCCGCGAGCAGTGGGAGCGAATGGAGGGTGAGGGTGCTGTCTTTCTACCTGCCGCGGATTACGAGTGGGATAGTAATCCGCCACACCCAGGGGCTTCGGGCCTGTATTGGACCGCCACCCCCAAGGGGGACAAGGAGGCTTATTACGTCTATTTTTACGATGGACGTGTCTATGCCTCGGTAGTCAATCAGTGTTGTTTCCGTTTGTCGGTGCGTCTGGTTCGTGATGCGAATTGAACGGGTGGATTTTGTTTTCAGATGAGGAACTGGTGATATGGGAATGTAAAAGGCTGGAAAATATTTCCTTTAGGGTGGAGTATGAAAAATTTAACAAAAAAAATGTTCTATGTCAAAATAAAGTTGTATATTTGTAGACCAAAAGTAACTCAATGTTTAATATAATTAATTAAATA
>DBXQ01000089.1:14836-30236 GCA_002309955.1 Bacteroidales bacterium UBA1208 | reverse complement strand
GGAGCCGAAGGCAAAGCCATTGCCCGGGTGGACGGCATGGTTGTCTTCGTCCCCTTTGTCGTCCCCGGTGACATTGTCGACATCAAAATACTCAAAAAAAAGAAAAACTATGCCGAAGGGAAAGCAGTGGCCATTCACCACTACTCCGACAAACGCACCCAACCCCAGTGTCCCCATTTCGGCACCTGTGGCGGCTGCCGATGGCAAACCCTCAGCTACAGCGAACAGTTAGCTGCCAAACAGCAACAAGTACGCGACAACTTCGAACGGCTGGGACACCTCGACTGCTCAGGCATGCAATCCATCTGCGGCTCGGAAAAAATATACGAATATCGCAATAAGCTCGAATTCACCTTCTCTTCGCGGGCATGGCACGACCTGCCTCCTTCCCCCGACTCTCCTGCCGAGCCCGGCGCTCTCGGGTTCCACATTCCTACCCTCTTCGACAAAGTCCTCAACATTGAGCACTGCGCCCTCCAGCCATCCCTAAGCGACAGCATACGTCTGGCTGCACGCGACTATGCTTTTGCTCACCAACTTCCTTTCTACGACATCCGCAACCATACCGGATGCCTTCGCAACCTCATCATCCGTAACACCGGCACTGGACAATGGATGGTCGTCCTTGTCATTGCCGAACGTCATCCCGGATGGGAAGGCCTAATGAACCACCTGCGCGACACCTTTCCACAAATCACCTCCCTCCAATACATCCTCAACGATAAATTCAACGACTCGTACGCAGACCTCCCCTCCGTCACTTATGCCGGGCAAGACCATGTCCAAGAAATCATGCAAGGCTACAACGGTGCATCGCCCCTCCACTTCACCATCCGACCCCAAACCTTCTACCAAACCAACTCGCCCCAAGCCCAACGCCTCTACTCGTTCGTGGCGCAATACGCCGAACTATCCCCCGACGACACCGTCTACGACCTTTATACCGGCACCGGCACCATTGCATTGTTCTTAGCCCACATGTGCCGACAAATCACAGGTATTGAATATGTAGAAGACTCCATTATCGCCGCACGCGAAAATGCCCTTGCCAACCATATTGACAACACCCGTTTCTTCGCAGGCGACATGGCCAAAGTCCTCACTCCCGAGTTTGTCGCCCAACAAGGCCGTCCCGACGTCGTTGTCACCGACCCTCCCCGTGCTGGCATGCACGAAAAAGTCGTGGAACAACTCCTCGCCATGCAACCCCGCCGCATAGTCTATGTCAGCTGCAACCCCGCCACACAAGCCCGAGACATCAGCCTCCTCTCATCCCGCTACCGCTTAGGCCGCATCCAGCCCGTCGACATGTTTCCCCATACCCAACACGTCGAAAATGTAGCCGAACTCATCCTCAACAACTGACCCACACCCACCTCCAATCTCCAAAAATACTTTATTTATAAAAAAAATATCTCCATTTCAAAAAAAAATATTATCTTTGCATGTTGTTTCACTGCAAACCGCATTTTGGAACACCAACATTAATATATTGATAATAAATAAATAAAGGATAAACTAATAAATTTTCACACGATGAAAAAAGCATTATTAAGTCTGTTATTGGCCGTTGCTATCATGCCTTTGGCCTTTGCCCAAGTCAACACACAACGCACCATTATCACCTCCAATTCCACCGCCTGTGGGTCTTTCACCTGGACTGCCAACGGTCAAACATACACAAACGACACCGTTGCCTATTACATCAGTCCCAACGACGATACCCTTTACGTCCTCAACCTGACTGTCAACACTCCCTATGTATCTAACCAAACCATCATCGGTACCCGTTGCACCTACGACTGGCGTGGTGAAACCTACACCTTATCCGGCATGTACAGCGACACCGCCTACGCCGTTGTTGGCTCCGGTGAGTGCGACAGCATCTTCAACCTGATGCTGACCCTCGCCACCACCGAGACCGATGTCCAAACCATCAACACCTGTGGCCAGTACATCTGGAATGGCGACACCATCACCGAGTCCGGCATCTACAAAGACACCATTATCTCTGACAACTGCACACATATCAACCAGTTGAATCTTAACATCGTCTCCACCATCTATGCCGACGCCACCGTCAGAAACTGCGGTGACTATCATTGGTACGATACCGTTCTCACCACCTCCGGCAACTACACCCATCATTATGTAGACACCGTCAGCGGCTGCGACACCATCCACCAACTCAACCTTACCATCTTCGTAGACACCGCCAACATGATCTACGACTCCGCCTGCGCTGCCAAGACATGGAGAGGCACCACTTACACCGAATCGGGTGTCTACAGCGTCCTCGACACCAACACCGCTAACAACTGCGTCACCTACCGCCCCATCACCCTTAACATCAAAACTCCCCGCACCCCCGAATCCGACCACGTGCTCGAAGGCTGCAACAGCATTCTTTTCACCATCAGTTCCATCACAGGTGCCGTCACCAAACGTTTCACCGAAGACACTGAATTCGACACCACTCTTGTCGACCGTAGATGGGCCAGATGCTACGACAGCACCATCCACGTCCACGTCACCATCCATAAATCCGGTCGCGACACCGTCCAGGTCAATGCATGCGACAAATATGTCTGGGAACTCAACGGTGCTACCTACTACAACACTCCCGAATCATTCCCCAACTATCCCTTCGCCGTCGACACTTTCGGCTGCGACAGCTTGAAAGTCCTCAACCTTACCATCAAGAAATCACCCGTCATCACCGCCATCAACGGTAACTGGCACCTCAACGCCGGCGAGACCGCAGAGCTCTATCCCACCTGCTCCGAAGGCGCTTCCTACAAATGGACCTATGGCAACCAGACTTCAACCGCTGATACACTCCGTATCCCCAACGTCCAAGGCAACATCGACGTCACACTCGAAGCCACCTTCAACTACCCTGCCAACAACTTCGCCTGCCACGACACCAGCTGGATTACCATTGTCACATTCGTAGGCATCAACGGTGCCGAAACCGCCAACATCTTCCTCTATCCCAATCCCACCGTTGGCCAGCTCAACATCGAAAGCGCTGAAAACATCAACCAAGTGTCCATCTACAACACCCTTGGTCAGCAGATTCTCGTCAACACCAACCTGGGCAACAAAACCGTCATGGACCTCACCAACCTCCCCAAAGGCAACTATACCATGCGCCTCACCCTCCAGAACGGTGAAACCGTAATCCGCAAATTCATTATCACCAAATAATGGAACCCTCATCAACCCAAAAGCGTCCTGCACTCGGGTGCCGGACGCTTTTTTTCTTAAACCGCCCTTGCATGAAACATCCCGCACTCCTGCTCACACTCCTCCTGTTGCTCAATGCCTGCCAACACCCCGACACCCCCGTAAAACTGCAAGGCGAAACCCAAGGCACATACTACAGCATCATCTACTACGACAGCCTTCAACGCAACCTGCAGCCCCAAATCGACTCCGTACTCAACCTGATAGACTGTACCGTCTCCCTTTGGAACGACAACTCACTCATCCGCCGCATCAACAACGGGCAAGACTCCCTCATCACCCCCCTCTTTCACGACCTCCTGTCCAAATCGCGTTCCATCCGCCAATACACCCATGGAGCCTTCGACTGCCGCATCGGTGCCCTCGTCTCACTCTATGGCTTCGGATTTAAAAAACGAGCCGACATCCAACCCCGCCAAATCGACTCGCTCATGGCATTCCTGCAACCCGAAGCTTACCTCATCGCCGACAGCACCATCCAATCCGGCACCCAATACTACACACTGAGGAGGCTCACCCCCATTGAGTTCGACTTCAACGCTATTGCCCAAGGCTACACCGTCGACATGCTCAGCAACCTCTTCGACAGCCTCGGCATACACAACCACCTCATCGACGTAGGCGGCGAAGTCATAGCCAAAGGCTCCAAACACGACGGCACCCTCTGGACCGTGGGCATTGAACGCCCTGCACAAAACAAATACAGCAGCCAGGAAATCGAAACCGCCATCGCCCTCCACAACCAATCCGTAGTAACCTCCGGCAACTACCGTAAATACTACGAAAAAAACGGCACTCGCTACTCCCACACCATCGACCCCGCCACCGGCCATCCCGTCAACCACACGCTCCTCAGCGTATCCGTTGTCAGCAGCCAATCCTGGTATGCCGATGCCATGGCAACCTCGTTCATGGTCATGGGTCTTGACAAATCACTCCAATTCATCAACGCCCACCCCGACAACCCCGACATACAAGCCGCCTTTTTCATCTACCATGAAAACGGACAATACCGCACCTACGCCACACCCTCCTTCCAAAAAATGATTATAGAATAATACACCCAAAAACATAACAGCCTATGAAATCCATGACAGGCTTTGCCAAACGCCAATGCGCCGTCGCCAACCGCAAAATCACCGTCGAGATTAAAACACTCAACAGCAAAACCCTCGACATCAACACCAAAATACCCGCCCTGCTCCGCACCAAAGAACTGGAAATACGGGCACTCCTCACCCCGCTGCAACGCGGCAAAACCGACATCATCATCACCGAGGAATCCGGCACCGTCTCTGCCGCCCACGCCAACAACGAACTGATAGCACAACGATACCGCGAACTGAAACACCTTGCCCACAACCTTGGGCAACCCGACACCGACCTCCTCGGCACCATCCTCGCTATGCCCGACGTGTGGGCAACAGCCGATACCGACGAACTGACCGACACCGACTGGACGACCATCGCCGACACCATCAGCCAAACCGTCGTCGAAGTCGACAACTTCCGCAAACAGGAAGGCGAAATACTAAAAACCGACTTCGAAAAACACATCAACCTCATCGAGCAGAAACTGCAAGCCATCCCGCAATACGAACCGCAACGCATCGAAACCGCAAAAGAACGTATCCAACGATACTTTGCCGACGCCGCCATCAAAGAAATCGACCAAAACCGATTCGAGCAAGAACTCATCTACTACCTCGAAAAACTCGACATCACCGAAGAGAAAATACGCTTGGCCAAACACATCGACTATTTCCGCCACACTATGAACAACGAAGAAGACAGCGGCAAAAAGCTTGCATTCGTGGCACAGGAAATGGGACGGGAAATCAACACCACAGGCTCCAAAGCCAACCACGTCGAAATACAGAAACTCGTAGTGGAAATGAAAGACGAACTGGAAAAGATAAAAGAACAACTGGGCAACATACTTTAACGCCTCTGCAACCGCTTAACGGCCATCGGCAGCCCCACATGCCGATGGCCGTTCTTTTTTATAATGCTGTTCTTGGACAATAGCACTGAATACCAACCCCGTCCCTACCATTCAGCCCGCCTCTTTCCGGCATAATCCCACGCTTCTTTCAAATAAGTTTTCGAGCCACTTGATACCGTAACAATAGACTACAGTTATACCTTCATTTATCCTTTAATAATGGGAGAACGATGGGAGAACGATGGGAGAACTGAGGGACAACGAGCGAAGGTGGTGCTATGGACGAGATGAAGATGACGGTGGATGGACGGGGGGTAGGTGAGCGGAACGGAAAAGGAGAGGCACACGAACGGCCACGTCAGGACAACGGAGAGAAAAAGGCAAAAAGAAAGGGCGGAGTGCCGAAGCATTCCGCCCTAAAGGTTGAAACTATTCGAAGTTTATAACTTAGCGAACAATCAGTTTCTCGACTTTGGTGAACTGTTCGTTGGTGATACGGACAAAGTAAGCACCCTTGGCGAGGCTGCTGAGGTTGATAACATTGCTGTTCTCAGCATTGATGTTCTGGTTGTAAACAACACGGCCGCTCATGTCGATGAGAGCGCAGTTGACCATACCGTTGACACCTTCGAGAGACAGGCGGACCTGAGAGGTGGCAGGATTGGGCTGGAGGGACATCTTGACATTGTCGGCAATAGGATCGATACCGATACCTCCACGGATTTCGGTGAAGACAAACTTAATGGTGTGGTCTTCGGAAAGGTTGCTGAAGGTGTAAGCATAGGTGTAGGAATTCTCCTGCTCATCATAATAAACACGGAGAGCGGGGTCACCGATTTCCTCTTCAGCATCCCAAGGCTCAACTTCGACACCGTCGACATAGCAATGGGCAACACTGCAACCGTTGGCACCGACACCGTTGATGGTGACAGAAGAACCTTCGGCAGGATTCAGCTCCACGCCACAGACTTCTTCGCCAGCATAGACAGCGCTACCATACTCGGTGCTGTCGCACTCAACATTGATGTGAACGCGGTTGACAGCCTGAGCAGGACCGACAAGGAGACGGATCATAGGATTGAATGTAACGAAATGCCAAGCGAAGGTGCTGTAGTCGTCTCTACCAGAACCGGGATCCAGAACGAAGTTCTGATAATCGTTGGGGATATGGTAGTTGGCATACTTGGCGGTAGCTTCGTTGTTGGCGAAGTAGAGGATGGTGTCGTAACGCTCAGGACGGGTGGGGGAAGCTAAACGGTAGCTGCCAGTGGCCTCGTGAGCAAGAGCAAAGTAGCTGTCTTCCTCGATGCTGTAACCAACACGGTAGGAGGTGTAGGGTTCGAGAGCGGGCTGCTCGGGGAAGGGGATAATGATGGAGTTGTACTGACCAAGTTCACGATAGCCGTAGGAGTTACGACCAATAATAGTACTGTCGTTAACTTCACTGCTGGAGACTTGCTTAACATTGGCACCGGTAACAATGGTACGGAAACTGACCGAACCGCCCTCGTAAGCATCCTGAAGCAGGACAGCAGAGATAACGGAACCAGTGTTGTGGTAGTTGTTGTTAGGAGAAGCAACGAGTTCGACACCACGGATTACCCAACCATCGGGAACTTGAGCATCGGTGGTGAAACGGCTGGTAACCTGATAACCGGAACTGTAGAAGTGAACCTCTTCGGGATCCTCGGTAACGAACCAGTTTTGGCCGCTCTGAACATAACCGAACATCCAATAGTTGTCGGGGAGATAGGTGAGAACACCATTGTCATGACCCCAACGATAGAAACCATTGGTGTTGGTGGTTACGTTGTAGTACATGGTGTCATAGCCAAGGTTGACATTGTCACTGGAGAGGTTGACATACATGTAGTTGTCGCCAGCGGTGGTGGTGGGCAGGTCAATACCAGTACCATTGGGGTTATGGACGGTGTAGCCATACCAGCCGATG
This sequence comes from Bacteroidales bacterium UBA1208, assembly GCA_002309955.1. Classification (GTDB taxonomy): domain Bacteria; phylum Bacteroidota; class Bacteroidia; order Bacteroidales; family P3; genus Colimorpha. The sequence continues at coordinate 23,091 of DBXQ01000089.1, read as the reverse complement.
TAATCCAGCGAGTCGGGGAGATACCAACCGCCTTTGTCAACGATAACGCCTCTACGGTCGCCAACAGCGACAGTCTGGTTGTTGTAGGAAGCAACGGGGGTGTCGGTGTCCTGAGCGGCATTGAGGTGATGGATGGTAGCGGTGACGTTGTTACGGGGATAAGCACCGTTGTTCTCAACGAGAGCATACCAAGCGGGGTTGATTTTCAAACCCTGGGGAATCAAGCCGTAGTTACCCTCGCTATACTCCTGAGTACCTAACTGCTTCATACGGTTGGGCTCAGCAGCGATAAGGGAAACGTCATCGAGCATCCACACATAACCATAGGCGTTGCGGGTTGAAACGTCGAGAGATTTCCAACGAATACGAATACTGACGTTGTTGTTGCCAGCGATAGCGATGGGGAGGCTGTAACGGCAAAAACCTCTCAATGAGCTATTGACATCAACATCAACACCTCTGACGTTAATCTCGGTTTCGACCCAGGTTTGACCATCCAAAGAATAGTCGACATAGTTATTATCGTAGTATTTCATATACCACTGATAGAACGTAATGTCAACGACTTCGGCTTGGGTAGCATCAATGTTACTGATGCGGATGAAAGCATTGAAGTTACCGGACATGGGAGTTGTCTGGTCGCGCATGGACATCATCATGAAGCCATTCTCACCAGAGGAGACAGCAGTGTCGATCAAATTACGGAAGGTTTGAACGAAACCCTCAACACCGTCGTTACCACCGAACCATGTGACAAGAGTGGGATAAGTTTCGGCCTGAGCAGTGAGGGTGGCATCATCGACATTAGCAATACGACGCCAAGTGGCGAAGTTGTAGTTCTGGGCATGGGCTTCCACGCCAGTTGTAACAATACCAGTAGTGTAATCAAGGTTATCACCGCTGAAATCAACAGTTTTGATAACTGTCTCATCCTTGGTGAAGATGGAGCTGTTCTGGCTGCTCTGAATCTGGGCAGTCTTGGCTGCGGCCTTAACATCTCTCCCTTGATAAGGAGTAGCCGTCTGTGCGAAAGCAAGGGTAGCACACAGGGCAAATGATAGAACCATTAATGTTTTTTTCATTGTTGTTTGTGATTTTGATGAATAATAAATTGTCAGTTTACATAAATTAAAACTCTCATCCACAATTTTTTGCATCATTGCTTAGAGGGTTATCGGGTACTTAGTTTTACAATGCAAATATATATGATTTTTTTGACATGGAAACATTTTTTTGCTTTTTTAATTTTTTTTCACCCTTTTTAGAAGTCGCCAAAGGAAGATGAACGACAGTAAAAACGGAGAATAATTCCCTCCCCGCACAATAAAACAAGGAAATGTCAGTTAAAGGGGAACGACAGTTGTTTGACGAAAAAAAGACTATGAGGAATATTATTCATATTATAATGGTTGTTTCATTGCTGGCTTCGTGTGCAGGCAGCAAAAAGGAGACGGTGGCTGACAACCGCTACCGGAGGCCACCGATGGTGGAGGTGACTGCAGCGGAACTGAGCAAGGATTCGGCATTGATAGACGCAACGATGCAACAGTTGCTGGGCAAGGAAGAGGAGTCGGCCGAGATGTATCGGAAATTGATTGGACGCGACCCTTCCTATTCGCCTGCACATTACGGTTTGGGGCGTTTGTATTTTGCCATGGGGTGGCTTGACAGTGCACTATACCATACGCAGAAGGCTTGCGAGCTGGACAACGGCAATCCATGGTACAGAGTACAGCTGGCCCGGATTTATGAGCAGATGCGCGACGGAAAGAGTCTGAAGGCTACATGGGAAGAGTTGGTGAAACGTTACCCTGACAATACGGAATATTACTATAATCTGGCGAATGCCTATCTGTATTGTAACGATGTGCAGGGAAGCATAGAGGTTCTGGATCGTGTGGAGAAACGTTTCGGGATAAATGAAGCGGTGTCGATTCAGAAGCAGAAGCTATGGAATGCTGTCAACCGGCCAGACAAAGCCCGCAAGGAGTTGGAGAAACTGGCCGAAGCAGTGCCTTCGGAGCCACGCTACAGCGCTATTTTGGCCGAGAGCTATATGAACGAGAAAAATTACATCAAGGCGTTGCAATACTATAATAACATACTTGAAGCGAACCCTTCGGACGAGAATATCCATATATCGTTGGCCTCGTGCAATCTGGCCATGGGCAATTTGCACGACACGTATAAGCATCTGCGGCTGGGCGTGAGGAACCCTGGCATGGGGTGCCGCGACCGCATGGTGTACATCTCGGAGTTGTTGCACAACGAGGCATTTTTCAATGCCTATGGCCGGAAGTGTTTTGCATTGGCAGACAGTGTAGCCGGGATGTGCGGGGAGAACGACGGGTATGCAGTGCTGTACGGGCAGATGTTGGCGGCACAGGAACGATACCTGGAGGCTGCCAAGCAGTTTAAAGTTCATCTTGCCACGGACAAAAGCCAGTATGCAGTGTGGGAGGCATTGCTGATATGCGAGGGGCAGTATGCCGAAGGTGCTGAGGAACTGCTGAAGCACGCCCAAGAGGCATCGGAGCTGTTTCCGCTGCATTTGCGGCCATATCTCATCTTGGTGGAAGGGTATCTGAACCTTGACAACTGCGAGAAAGCCCGTTTCTATATGGATAGATGCCTGATGATTGCACCGAACGAGGTTGTGGTAAAGGAACTGAAACAAAAAATAGACCAAAGATGTCAATAAGACGCTATATTTTACCATTGATTCTGTGCCTGGCGCTGGTGGCGACAGGTTGTCGCAGTCAACGCGATGCCGCCGGCAGAACCCCTGGGGACAATGACGCTGCAACAGGCACAACGGCAAGGCCCAATTATTATACAGCCAATTTCGAGGTGACAGCCCGCGGGCTTACGGCTAACGGCCAGATAAGGATGATGCAGGACAGCATTATCTGGGTAAGCGCATCGAAGGTGATAGAACTGGGAAGAGCGAAGTTTACACCCGACACGGTAACGGTGTATATTATGATGATGAACCGTTATTTCCGCGGCACTTATGACGATTTGTACAACAAATTCCATTTCCGAACAGATTTCAAGACATTGTCGGAGACGGTGATGTCGGAGAATTCCGAACAATTGCTGGCAGAGATGGCAAAGGCTTTCGGAATTGAGGCAACGATAAAGATGGAGCCCTGGAAAAAGGTTGAAAAGTTGTCGTTTCCACTTACAATCCCCTCACAAGTGAAACCCATCTAATACAATGGAAATATGAAAAAACTGTTTTTCTTTCTCGTGGTTACGGCATGGACTATTGCTGCACAAGGGCAAGCCGTAACCGACTCGGTGAATACGGACCCTATGAAAGGCGATACGGCCTTGGCTGCTGAGATAATAAACAATTACATCAGTTATGTCAATTTCGAGCATCTGTTGCAGGACAGTGTTGTCTTTGTGCGGACATCGGTTGTGGAGCGTTCACATCCCGACGACACGATTAAGATTCTGCGATGGTACAGTTCGAAGAGGCAGATCCGCATAGAGATGTGGCAAAATGGGCGAATGCAGGACGCATTCTACACGAATGGGAAGAAGATTTTCCGTCGTTTCTCGAATACTTACCGTTCGTGGCGCAACATGAGTCCAGATTCATTTCTTGACCACACGCAAGCACTTGATATCCGAGGAGCACTGTATGGATGGCGCAGCAAAGGATCGGAAGCATACTACGTGGGGGAATACACGTATAATAACCATCAAGCATACCGTGTCTTCGTCACCACACCGGGGGCTTTCGACCGGAACTATTTCTTTGAAAAGGAGACGGGATTGCTTTTTATAGTTACGGAAGAGGATCACATATACGGCGATGCACAGAAATCGGCTGATGCACAGAAAGTGGACTGGAGAGGATGGCATGAGTTTATCCCCTTCAGGGGTTGCCTGATGCCGACAATGGAGTCGTACCAAGTGAACGACCAATTATTCATTATCCGCAACAGCTATGAGATGGTGGAGTACAAAAGTACTTATTTCACTAAAGAAGTATATTGAATATGAGTCTTTTTGACAATCCCGACGAATACTATATGCAGCAGGCACTGCGTGAGGCACGCCAGGCTTTCGACGAAGACGAGATTCCGGTGGGAGCAGTGATTGTGAGCAACGAGCGTATCATAGCCAGAGCACACAACAATAGTGAACGATTGCACGATGTGACTGCCCATGCGGAGATGCTGGCTTTCACGGCAGCGATGAATATGCTGGGTGCAAAGTATTTGATTGATTGTACACTGTATGTGACGCTGGAGCCTTGTGCCATGTGTGCCGGGGCTGCAGGGTGGACACAGATTGGCCGTATTGTATACGGGGCTTCTGACCCAAAGCGGGGTTTTGAACGTCTGGGGCATGGGATGCTCCATCCCAAGACTCTGGTACAAGGGGGATTGATGAAGGAGGAGTGCGAGGCTTTGTTGAAAGAGTTTTTCGCACGCAAACGGCAATGAGAATAATAATCGGCTATAAATCAGCAGCCACCATAAAATAAAAAAACAACGCTCTAATATAAAAGTACGACAGTTTTTCGCCGAAAAAAATTAAATAAAAGGAATATTATTATAAAAACTAACAAGATATGCAACCTACATTATTAGTTCTTGCTGCCGGAATGGGCAGCCGCTACGGTGGACTGAAACAGATGGACGGCGTAGGCCCCAACGGAGAAATCATTATGGATTATTCCATCAACGATGCTATTCGCGCAGGATTCGGAAAGGTGGTATTTGTAATCCGCCACAGCTTTGAACAGGAATTCAAGGCAAAAATCAATGCAGAACATTTCGGCAACCGCATTGCAGTGGAATATGTGTTCCAAGAGCTTGACTACCTGCCGGAAGGTTTCAAAGTGCCTGAAGGTCGTGAAAAACCGTGGGGTACGAACCACGCTATCCTTATGGCAAAGGATGTGATACACGAGCCGTTTGCCATTATCAATGCCGATGATTTTTATGGACGCGACGCTTTCCAGGTGATGGCAGACCATCTGCGCACACTTGACGGCACAAAGGGCCAGTACTGCATGGTTGGCTATCGGCTGGAAAATACGCTCAGCGAGAACGGCACGGTGTCGCGCGGAGTGTGCGAAGTGGATGAGAACGGTTTGCTGGCAGGCATGACCGAACGCACCAGTATCGGCCGCACAGCCAACGGCATTGAGTATAAAGATGCTGACGGCTCAATGCATCCGCTGTCACCTGATGCTACGGTGTCGATGAACCTGTTCGGATTCACTCCTGACTATTTCGTTGAGAGCGAGAAATTATTTGTCTCCTTCTTACGCGAACACGGCAACGAATTGAAATCGGAATACTATATTCCATACGCTGTCAACACATTCATCAACAGCGGTTATGCCTCGATGAGGGTGCTGAAGACCACTGCCCAATGGTTTGGCGTAACGTATAAGGAAGACCGCCCCATTGTTGTGGAACGGCTGAAAAAACTACATGACGAGGGAGTTTATTGATTTTGTAAACACTCACATACAAGACGATACCTCGCGCCTGCTACTCTCGGCCGCGAGGTATCCGTCTATTGACATACCCGCAGCAGTGCAACAGATTGAAGGGCTGCGCATGGCACAAGAAAAGTGGCCAAGGCTGCTACAGTACGAAGAGTTTTTATATCCTCCTCGGCTGAACCGCGAACAGAGTTCGTCGGAGACAACAGCGGAGCATAAAGTCTATGTGGCCGATGAACTATGTGGCGACATGTCTTTTATTTCGGTTGCCGACCTTACAGGCGGGATGGGAGTCGACAGCATCGCTTTTGCCCAAAGAGAAAAGCGTGTACATCCTTTAAAGACTCATATTCTGACGCATGTAGACTACGTGGAGCAGGACGCGAAGCTTTGCTCGTTAATGGAACACAACCGCAAAGTAATGGGTCTTGACAATCTTACGGTTCACTGCAGCGATAGTCTGGAATGGCTTGCTGCCAGAAATACCCGTTTTGACATTATATTCATTGACCCTGCCCGGCGTTCAGCTTCGGGAAAGAAAGTCGTGGTCTTTGAGGAATGCGCGCCCAATATCCTGCAACACATGCCGATGCTGCTTTCCCATTGCCGCTGGCTGATAATAAAAGCATCGCCTATGATTGATCTCGACATGGCGCAGAAACAACTGGGCGAGGTGGCAGAGGTGCATATCGTTTCGGTAAGGGGTGAGTGCAAAGAAGTACTCTTTGTGTGCGGGCCACACGAAGGCGAAACTGTGATGCACTGCATAGTGAAAGGAACGGGTGAGTTCTATAACATTGACTTTACCCGCAGCCAAGAGGCAATGGCCGAACCTCGGTATTGCTCCGCTGTGGGGCGGTACCTGTATGAACCCGATGCCGCATTGATGAAAGGAGGCCCTTTCAATCTCATCTGCCATTGGATGGGAGTAGAGAAACTGGCTCACAACACACATTTATATACATCAGAACAATACTACGCCCCCTTCTATGGAAGAGTTTTCTGCGTATTGGGCGAGCTAAAACTCAGCCGCAAAGAAATCACCACCGTCATTCCAGGAGGCAAAGCCCATGTGGTGACACGGAACTATCCTGTCGAAGCAGCCACGTTGCAACGACAATTGGGGCTGAAAGAAGGCGGAGAACTCTTTGTTGTGGCAACAACTGTTGGCAACAAAAAGACCGCCTTTCTATGCTGTCTGCCGTCACAATAAGAATATTTTTTAGGCAGTCAGTGAAAAAATATTTTGTCGGTTGAAAAAATGTTCGTAACTTTGCAGTCTCCAAAAATGGTGCAAAATGCTTTATTCACCCGTTCAAGGCATTCTGCATCAGATTGATAAACATGTAGGCCATCTATCCGTCAATGGCTAAAATGCCACTCAATCGGAGGAGATATTAACAAGAAAGAACAAAAAAACACCATCGTTAGTAAAATAAAAAATGAGTACATTAAGTTACAAAACAATCTCCGCCAACAAGAACACCGTCCAAAAGGAATGGGTGCTCGTTGATGCCGAGAATCAGACCGTAGGTCGTTTGGCTACCCGTGTGGCCAACATCCTGCGCGGCAAGACCAAACCTTGCTACACTCCGCACGTGGATTGCGGCGACAATGTCATCATCATCAATGCCGAGAAAGTTGTTTTCACTGGCAAGAAAATGACCGACAAAATCTACCAACGCTACACTGGATATCCCGGTGGCCAGCGCGAGACCACTCCCGCCAAGGTTCTCGCCACCCACCCCGAACGTGTTCTCGAACACGCCATCCGTGGCATGCTTCCTAAAAACCGTCTTGGCGACGCTCTGTACCGCAATCTTCACATCTATGCCGGTCCCGAGCATCCCCACCAGGGTCAGAACCCCAAAGTAATCAATATTAACGACGTTAGATAAATAAAGATATGGAAGTAATCAACACCATTGGTAGAAGAAAATGTTCCGTTGCCCGTATCTATATGACCCCCGGCACCGGTAAGATTGTTGTCAACTCAAGAGATTATAAGGAATATTTCCCCACTGGCCCACTGCAGTATATCGTTAACCAGCCCTTGCAGGTTACTGGTGCAGAAGGCAAATGGGATATCAAAGCCAATCTTGACGGCGGTGGAATTACCGGTCAGGCTCAGGCTCTTCGCATGGCTATTGCCCGCGCCCTCTGCGAGAACAACATTGAGGATCGTCCCGCCCTCAAGAAAGAAGGCTTCCTGATGCGCGACCCCCGTATGGTTGAGCGTAAGAAACCCGGTCAGCCCAAGGCCCGTAAGCGCTTCCAGTTCAGCAAACGTTAACCGTTATACAACGCCTGCGCTTAACACAAGAACAAAAATCAAGTTTAGAATCCAAATCGGGAAGACGCTCCGCCTGGTTGCCAGTTCGGCAGCATAGGACTGCTGAAAAACCAAGCCCAAAGGACTACTTCACGATTGGTTCAAATTAGGAAAGTAAACAATAAAAAGAAAAATGACTGAATTAAAATTCGAAGAACTGCTTGAGGCTGGTTGTCACTTTGGACACCTCAAGAGAAAATGGAATCCCAAAATGGCTCCTTATATCTTCAAGGAGCACAATGGCATCCACGTTATTGACTTGCAGAAAACCATCGTCAAAGCTGACGAGGCAGCTGCTGCATTGAAACAGATTGCCAAGAGCGGCAAGAAAGTTCTGTTTGTCGCCACCAAGAAACAGGCTAAAGACATCGTCGCTGAAATGGCTAAAAGCGTCGACATGCCGTTCGTTACCGAGCGTTGGCCCGGCGGTATGCTCACCAACTTCGC
>DBXQ01000089.1:0-14811 GCA_002309955.1 Bacteroidales bacterium UBA1208 | reverse complement strand
GACAAGGATTTCAACAATATCAGCAAACGTGAGCGTCTGCAGGTTCAGCGCGAACGCACCAAGCTCGACAAGAACTTGGGTAGCATCGCCGACCTTACTCGTCTTCCCAGCGCATTGTTCGTTATTGACATCAATAAAGAACACATTGCCGTTGCCGAGGCTCGCCGCCTGAACATCCCCACTTTTGCTTTGGTTGACACCAACTGCAACCCCGACCTTATCGACTTCCCGATCCCCGCTAACGATGATGCTTCCAAGTCGATTGCCGCCATTCTGAAACACATGACTGAGGCTATCCAGGAAGGTCTTAACGAGCGCATGCTCGACAAAGACGCCCAAAATGAGGAGAAGGACGAAAACCAGGCCGAGGAAGCTCCCATCGAGAAGAAGACCCGTCCCCGTCGTCCTCGCACCGATGCCCCTAAAGCTAAAGAAGAGGAGCCAAAGGCTGAATAACCCTTGACTAAGGAAACGATTAATCACTAACAACAAAAAAGAAATCCTAAATTATGGCAAATATAACCGCAAAACAGGTAAACGAGCTGCGCCAGTTGACTGGTGTAGGCATGATGGACTGCAAAAAAGCCCTCGTTGAGTGCGACGGCGATTTTGAAAAAGCTATCGATTACCTCCGTCAGAAAGGTCAGAAAATGGCTGCTAAACGTGCCGACCGCGATGCCAACGAAGGCTGCGTACTCGCTAAGAGCAACGGCAACTACGGTGCCGTCATCATGGTGAGCTGCGAAACCGACTTTGTCGCCACCAACGCTGACTTTGTCGCTTTCACCACCAGCATCCTCGACAACGCCATGGCCAAGCACCTCACCAACAAGGAAGAGGTTCTCAACATGGAACTCGAAGGCCGCAAAGTGAGCGACTGCATCACTGACCAAATTGCCAAGATTGGTGAGAAAATCGAACTGGCTCACTTCGAGACCCTCGAAGCTCCCGCCGTCTACGCCTACATCCACCCGGGTAACCGCATGGCTTCCATCATTGGTATGTCAAAAGCCGGTTACGACGAGGTCGGCCACAACATTGCCATGCAAGTTGTGGCTATGCGTCCCGTTGCCCTTGATGCCAACAGCGTACCTCAAGAGGTGAAGGATAAAGAACTGACCGTTGCTGCTGAGAAGACCCGCGAAGAGCTTATCGGCAAAGCCGTTGACGCTGCGCTGAAGAAAGCCGGCATCAACCCCGCCCACGTCGATAGCGAAGAGCACATGGCTTCCAACTGCGCCAAAGGCTGGATCACCGAAGAACAGGTCGAAATGGCCAAGAAAATCAAAGAGGAAGAGGCCGCCAAGAAAGCCGCTACCCTCAACGAGAAACAGATTGAACAGATTGCTCAGGGCCGTCTGAACAAGTTCTTCAAAGAAAACACCCTGGTCGAACAGGAATACATCATGGAGAGCAAGATGACCGTCCGCCAGTTCATCGAAAGCACCGACAAGGAGCTTACCTGCACTGGTTTCAAGCGTCTCGAACTGGGTGCCTAATCACACACCCGTTTCATTATAAAAAAAGCGACCTTGAAAAGAGGTCGCTTTTTTTTGTTACAAGAATAACTGCCAGTAGAACTAATCACAAATCATCATTCACACTGTCATTTCACAATTACCCGAGCAGGTCTTTCGGGTTCAATGGGAGTGTCCATAGGAAACAGCGACGGTTCTTTCTCTCGTTCGGCTGGCAAGCCTTGGCTGGCAGGAAGACCGGGAAGACCCACCTGTACTTCCCCTATCATTATGCCGTCGCTCCCGCCAAAATCGCCTTCTATCTCAATGACCGGCCTGCCAATGTTGATACTGGAAGAGTCTGCTCTGAGGTCAATCATAGCTACGGTAAAGCCTACCGGCCTGACGGAGATTATCCGTTCCACAGGTTTGTAGCCCACGGAATTAACATATATCGAATACTCACCTGCCACCAATGATTTAAGGGTAAAATTACCATCAAAGTCCGTCTGCGTCCCCGCCACAGGATTCCCCTCCTTCCGCAACTCTATCGAGACAAATGGAATCGATTCGTTAGTCTTCGAATCCCGCACCGTACCCTTCAAGGTACCAGTGGCCAACACCGAATGTACACTATCGGACGGAGCAGTAGGCTTCACCGAAACAGTGTCCACCACCTGCGCCTGCGTCGTAGTGGCCAAGCCAAGGGCAAGACCCGCGATAGTGGCCGCCTTGCCAATGTTGAGACGGGCAACAATGACATTTTCAAGGTAACGCATCTCAGCCTCACAATGCGGGCAAGTGCCACTACATTCACTGGCATAAGTACATTCCTCCTGCTGCAACGGAATGCCGTTCTCCTCGGCTATCTGTCTGCGGAGCGACTTCAGTTCACTGCATATCTTCCTTCCAAGAGCCATGATATCTATTTAGTCCCGATGCACTTCCGAGCCGCCGCTGGTACTGCAGTTCACCACGGGATTGCAGCCGGGGAGTGCTTTATAGTAAAGGTCGCTGGAACCCGAAATGGAACCCGTGATGCTCTCGCAGCACGAAATCTTCACTTTGCTGGAACCACTTACCTTGGCTGTCACTCTTCGGCACTCAAGTCCGAAGGCATCCACAGTGCTGGAACCGGAGACCTCCGCTTCCAATATCTCGGTACAACTCCCGGCACCTGAAACCTTCGACGAGCCGCTAATCTCCATCTCAATCTTATCGGCATCGATATTCCCTTTAAAATCCGACGCACCGGAAAGGTCGATGTTCACTTCCGACCCCGTCACATTGCCATAGAAATTGGAAGCACCCGACACCTCCAAATCCACCTCGTCACCTTGCACATCGCCACGGAAACTGGAGGCACCCGAAAGCTCCACATCGCACAATTCAGTGTTACGAGGCAGTAACACCTTGCCTGAACCATGGAACCAATTGAACAGACCCGATCTGAATCCAATCTTCAGCGTGCCGTTCTCCACCTTGAAAATAACGTTCTTATGCTGTCCACCCTTCACTGTCACCCTTGCCTCACTAACCGTGTCGCACACCACCACATCAAAAGCATTGCTCACATCCAAATTAGCATACCTGTCAGTAATTGGATAATTAACTGTGATATAGATACTATCATCTTTTTCACATGCCACGCACAACAAGCACAGCATCAACGACAGAAAACAAAGTCTTTTCATCATAATAAGGTATTTCATTTTCATTTTGCAAAGATACAAATAAAAATCCATATATGAGAAAAGTTTCGTACCTTTGCACTCTTAATCTATGGCGAAGAAACAGAAATACTACGTTGTGTGGCAAGGCCATACGCCAGGCATCTACGACAACTGGACCGACTGTCAGAAACAAGTCGTCGGCGTCGCCAATGCCCAATACAAGTCATACAGCACCCTCCATGAAGCCGAAGCCGCAATGCGCCTGCCCTACGACACAGCAGTAGCCATCGGCAAAAGCAATCCCGCCGACACCCCTACCCCATCCTGCAAAACCAGCGTACTGACAACCGACGAGAACGGCATCACCGCCATTCTTCCCGGCACCGACAATCCTCCAATTCTCGACGCCCTGGCTGTCGACGCAGCCTGTAGCGGCAATCCCGGTGTGATGGAATACCAAGGTGTCTACATCGCCACCCGCCAACAACTCTTCCACTTCAAAACCCCTGTAGGCACCAACAACATAGGCGAGTTCCTCGGTATCGTGCACGGCCTTGCCTATCTCAAAAAACACAACATGCACCAAATACTCTACAGCGACTCTGTCAACGCCATCAACTGGGTGCGTCGCAAAGAATGCCGCACCAAGCTGCCCCTCACCCCACAAACCGCCGAGCTGTGGAACATCATCCGTCGTGCCGAAGCATGGCTGCACAACAACACCTACACCACCGAGATACGCAAGTGGGACACCGAACACTGGGGCGAAATTCCCGCCGATTTCAACCGAAAAAAATAACCACCATGGACGCAATACTTACCATCCTTATCACCATTGCACAAATCACCACCGTCTACCTTGCCGCTCGCGGCAACCGATGGACGTGGATATTCAGCATCGCTACAGGCCTTATTCTGAGTTACAATTTCTTTACCGACAGGCATTTCATGAGCTTCGCCTTCCAAGTCTATAGCATTCTGGCCTCCATCGGAGGGGTATTCATCTGGAAAAAACGGTCGGAGGACAACCGCCGCACCATAAGCTGGGGCAACCCCCTCTGGCCTTTGCTGGCCGTAGTGGGCATAGCCGCGGCCACCTACATCTTCGATGCCCGCGTGCTGCACTCCAACCTGCCCATCCTCGACTGCGCCATCTTCGCCCTCCAAGCCGTGGCCACCTACCTCATGGTGCGCAAGGACATCAACGCCTGGATATGCTACCTCATTTGCGATGCCATCTATATTCCCCTCGGCATCATGGGCGGCAGCTACAAATGGCTCTTTATCAGCGCCTGCTTCCTCATCACCGCAACCTACGGCTTCATCGTCTTCATCAAAGCTTGGCGCAGCACGAAGAACCTCCCGAAAACCGAGGACAACTAACCCCTACCCCATAAATGAACACCACCAACATGCACATTCCCTCAAACCGCGTTCGCGACATCGAACGGTATTTCCATACCGAACTATCCGGACGCTACCCCGAAGGGGAACTGCGCATGTTCGTCTACATGCTCTTCGAAGCCTTCCTCGGATGGGACAAAACCCAACTTCTGCTGCACCGCGACGACACCATCAACCAATCCGACCTGCTCCGCTTCCACTGGGCAGCCGAAGACCTTAAGCAGTACCGCCCCATCCAGCACATCATAGGCTATACCGACTTTTGCGGTTTCCGCATCCGTGTCACACCCGACGTGCTTGTCCCCCGTCCCGAAACCGAGGAGATTGTCGCCCATGTGGCCAACCATCTCGAACACCTACAGGCAAACTGCACCACGATTCTCGACCTCTGCACCGGCAGCGGTTGCATTGCCATTGCCCTCAAAAACCGTTTCCCCACCGCCGATGTAACAGCCGTCGACATCTCACCCGCCGCCCTTGCCATCGCCCGCGACAATGCCCAAACCAACCACACCGACATCCACTTCATGGAAATGGACGTGCTGAAACCTACACAACTCGCCGCCCTCACCTCCTCCTACGACCTCATCATCAGCAATCCCCCATACGTGATGGAAAGCGAACGCGCCAACATGCAGCCTAACGTGCTAAACTACGACCCTGCATTGGCTCTCTTCGTCCCCGACAACGACCCCCTGCGCTTCTACCGCGCCATAGGCCGCTACGCTGCCACGCACCTCGCCCCCCAAGGACTACTCGTATTAGAGATAAACCAAGTCCTCTCCGCCGAAACCACACAACAACTCCACACCCTTGGCTTCGACACCCGACTGCACCCCGATTTCCAAGGCAATCCCCGTTGCATATCCGCCACACTGCCTGCATGCGGTACCGCAGAATAGTCACAATCGGCCATTCTTCCACAACATCATCCCATCATACCTCACTTGTTCAACGGTAGTTCTATGGTACTAATCCCAAATCGGTCATTAGGCCAGCAGGCCTCCGTCGGAGGCCGTTCAAGAACAAAGCAGAGGCATGTGGAATGGAAAGTCTGATAATGACCGTTTTATTCCGTTTCCCGCCTCAATGGCCAGTATAGGCTCGGTTGCTCTTCCGTCGCTCCTTAGCCCTCAGTTCTCCCATCGTTCTCCCATCGTTCTCCCATTTCAGAAGGAGAACTGAGGTAGAACGGAGGCCGAAGGGTGGAATGAAGAACGAACCAAGGGCAGCGCGAAAAGGACTTGTGCACAGGTTAGGGGAGATTTATGGAAAAGGACTTGTGTTAAAAGGGAACGACGGAAATGGCATCTCCGTTTATGTTGTTCCGCGACAACGGAAAGTTGAGGTAACGCCCTGAAGGGCATAACAAATACAGCCCAACGGCATTGCCTTGGGTATACAAACCATGCCCTACAAGTACAAATATTTATAAGCCAGTTCGGTGAATATAAGTTGATGTGGAATGTGTCGGAGCAATATGTGAATAATGCCTAATGGCCGATTGGGGTCAATCGTTGAACAACCGTTTTTCGACAGGAGAAGAGATGGAAGAAGGGGAAAGGATGATTCTCCTACTTTCTGTTCTGGCTATCGATAATGATGGTGACAGGGCCGTCGTTGACCAACTCTACCTGCATATTGGCTCCAAACTCGCCCGTTTGAACTTCCTTGCCGAAGAGGTCGGAGAGCCGACAGATAAACTTCTCGTACATAGGTATGGCCACCTCGGGCTTAGAGGCATGGATATAGCTGGGACGATTGCCTTTCTTGGTGCTGGCCATCAGCGTAAACTGACTGACGAGCAGAATGCCACTGTCTGGCACATCGGTGATGGGCAGATTCATTACCCCGTCCGCGTCATCGAAAATGCGCAGGGCAACTATCTTACGGCAAAGCCAGTCGATATCTTCATCCGTGTCGGCATCTTCAATGCCGAGAAGAATCATCATTCCCTGCCCTATCTGCGATTTCAGAGTGTCCTCGATGGTAACCGAGGCACGGCGGCAACGTTGTATTACTATTCTCATGACGAAAGATTTTGCTTAGGACTCATAGGATGCCTCGGGATGTCATAGGAAAACCCATGATGCCCTATGGGGGTTATTCTATTATTGTCAGTTTGGCGTAAACGAGCATCATTGTTTTCTGGCCTGCTTGTTCAAAGAAGATGGTAGCTTTGCGTTCGCTGCCGCTGCCTTCGACGGTGAGCACTTTGCCCTCGCCGAATTTGGCATGCCGCACCCGCATGCCTGCCTGTATGGCATTGATCTCTGCCGCAGTGTTGGGCGGTGTGGGACCCTTGGGCAATGCCGACTGGGGCTTCAACCGGCGCGGTCTCTGCGGTTCGGGGGCTGCTTTGCGCTGAAAGCCCTGCTCGGCCTCGGGCGACCACTTTACTCCCTTTACCGCTTGGAATGCTTTGGGCAGTTCGCCGGGCTTGGGGAACTGAACCTTGCGCTGAGGCATCTCAATATATTTGCTGTCTATTTCCTCAATGAAGCGGCTCATCTCCTGACATGAAGAGCTGCCGTATTGATAGCGCGTCATGGCATAGGAAAGCGTCAATTGCCGCTCGGCACGGGTGACGGCGACATAGAATAGGCGACGCTCCTCCTCCAACTCTTGGCGCGAGGAGATGGACATGAAGGAGGGGAAAAGGTTCTCCTCCAAGCCTGCCACATAGACATAGGGAAATTCCAACCCCTTGGCAGCGTGGATGGTCATAAGGCTGACTTTGTCGGCATCTTTGTCGTTGTCTTTGTCCTCGGAAGTGAGAAGAAGCACCTGTTGGAGGAATTGGTCGAGCGTTTTTATCTGAGAATTCTGATCATTCTGATTGTCTTCTTCTTCAGAGAACTGGTCTTCCTTTTCGCAAAATTCCTGTACACCGTTGAGAAGCTCTTCTATATTCTCGATGCGGTTGGGGTTGTCGGGGTCGTCGTCGTTGCGCAACAGGGTGATAATGCCGCTGTTGTAGACAATTTGCTTGGCAAGGTCGTAAGCGTTGATGGTGGGCAGGAGTGCTGTGAAGCGTTTAATCATCATGACGAACTCCCCTATTTTCTGAGTAGTGCCGCTGTTGATGCCCAGACCAAAGCTGGGGAGATTTTCAAGGACTGTCCAAACGGCAATGTCGTTGTCGGCAGCGGCCACCCGTACACGGTCGAGAGAGGTTTGTCCGATGCCCCTGACAGGATAGTTGATGATGCGCAAGAGCGACTCCTCGTCGTAGTTGTTCACCACCAACCGCATGTAAGCCAACACGTCTTTGATTTCCTTGCGGCCATAGAATGAAAGGCCTTGATAGATGCGGTAGGGGATGCTGTCGCGACGCAGGGCCTCTTCCAAGGCTCGCGACTGGACATTGGTTCGGTAGAGGACAGCAAAGGACTTGTAGTCAAGGTTCTCACCGATATGGGCCGACTGAATCGATTCGGCTATGAGCCGTCCTTCATCCTTCTCGTCAACAGCTCGCAACAAGGCTATCCGGTTGCCTTGGGCATTGTCAGTCCAAATCTCCTTGTCAATCTGCTCCACATTCTTGGCGATAACCGAATTGGCGGCATTGACAATGACTTTGGTGGAGCGGTAGTTCTGTTCGAGTTTGAAGAGGTGGAGGTTGGGATAGTCGCGACGGAAGTTGAAGATGTTCTGGATATTGGCGCCACGGAAGGCATAGATGCTCTGCGCATCGTCGCCCACTACGCAGATGTTCTGCAGCCGGGCAGCAAGTTTCTTCACAATGAGATACTGTGAATAGTTGGTGTCCTGGTACTCGTCGACCATGATGTACTTGAAACGGTTCTGATACTTGAGCAGCACATCGGGGAAGTCGCGGAGGAGGATGTTCATGTTGAAGAGCAGGTCGTCGAAATCCATGGCCATAGAGGTGCGCAGGCGGTGGTTGTAAAGCTTGTAGATTTCAGCAATCATGGGCTTGTGTGAATCTTTGTCCGACTGCTGGATTTCAGGGTTGTTGGCGTAGTCCTCGGGCGAGAGGAGATTGCTCTTGGCCATGGAGATACGACCCATGACGAACCCCGGGCTGTAGGTCTTAGGGTCAAGGTTGAGGTTCTTAACAATCTGCTTGATGGCGGACTTGCTGTCGTCAGTGTCGTAGATGGTGAAGGTGTTGATGTAGCCCAGTTTAGTGGCCTCGGAACGGAGGATACGGGCAAAGACGGAGTGGAATGTACCCATCCAGATGTTACGGGCTTCGGAACCGACGAGCTTGATGATACGCTCCTTCATCTCGGTGGCGGCCTTGTTGGTGAAGGTGAGTGCCAAGATGTTGAAGGGGTCGGTGCCCAAATTGATAAGGTGAGCTATGCGGTAGGTAAGCGTGCGGGTTTTGCCACTGCCGGCACCGGCAATAATCATCACCGGGCCTTCGGTGCAGGCCGCTGCTTCGCGCTGCGATTCATTCAGTTGATCTAATAGTTCGCTCATTTCCCTGTGAATTGAAAGTTGACGCTATATGTTTTAGTTCGGTTCGCCGGTCTCATAATATCTCGATATGCACAGTACGCAACTTGGCCACGGTGTCGTAGAATCTGTTGCTTTGCGATTGGCGCACATTGATGTCAAGTCGGCAGTCGAGATTGAAGTCTTGGTTGGCAGGCACCAGATTGAAATCCTTGACAATGCGCATGACATCGTTCATTGCGGCATATTCGAAGTGGAGACGATAGCACACATCGATGGTCTTCTCTATTATCTCGGCGTTGGCAATGGCATCGCGAGCGGCAGTTTTGTAGGCATTGGCCAGTCCCGAAGCGCCAAGCAATATGCCACCGAAGTAACGCACCACAACGATGAGGGTGTCGGTGAGGTCGGCCGAGAGGAGTTGCCCGTGGATGGGACGACCGCCGGTGCCAGAGGGTTCGCCATCGTCGTTGACGCGGTAAGCCTCCTTTGTGGGGCCGAGAATATAGGCGTAGCAATGGTGCCGGGCATCGAAATACTCTTTGCGCAGCGCCTCGAGATGCTGTTTCACCTCGTCGGTATTATGCACTGGATAGGCAAAGGCGAAGAACTTGCTGCCCTTCTCCTTGTAGAGCCCCTCGGCGGGAGCCGCAATGGTATGATAGGTGTCGTCGAACATCGTGCCAATCAAAAACTACTTTATTATTAGGCTCTAAGGCCTTCGCCTATAGCCACAGAATGCAGTGCAAAGATAAACAAAAAAAACGACATAGCAGGTAAAAACTATCACCGTCGCCCCAAGAAAAAAAACACCAATCCCCCAAAAACATCCTATATCGAAAAAAAAGCGTATCTTTGCAGTCGCTTTCAACAGTCAAGAAAGCAGTAAGCAAGAAAAGCATTGCAATAAGGTCCTTACTTGTAAATTCTGCAAACATACCTTCAGGCGTAAGATATGTTTCATAATCCTGTTCCTGATGAGGTGTTTGCCGATACCTACAAGTAAACGGACATGAGTACATAAGTCTCATGCCTTTCTTTATTGTATGAACCGCCTGTTGGAGACTTGAGGCAGAAACAAAAATAAGATGAAGATATACAAATTTATTCTTCCTGCAATGCTTTCAATGTTAATTCTACAATCGTGTAATACATCAGAAAAAAAAGCATTGCAAGCAGCAAGAAATCATATTAAAGAAAGTCTATACAATCCGAACAGTTATAATGAGCGCAATGTAAGAATTGATAGTATCTTTTCAACTGACGGTTCTCTAAATGCTGTAATTGGATTAATGGAGGTGGTGGATATGATTCCCGAAGTTCTATCACTGATGAGTGAAATACAAATGGAGGAAAGCATTCTGAATATGTGGAAAGACGAACCATTTCATTCATCGTATAGTAATCAAGAATATGGGAATGCAGAAGAAAAATACTATACACTACTAAAAAAATGGTTTAACAGGAAAGATAAAATAAAAGAACGGATGCAGTATTATATTAATGACCGTTTCTCTAAAAAAGAAAGTATTTTAGCTGGGTACTATATTGAAATCGGTTATTCGTGCAAGGCTCTGAATGGCAAGGAACTTCCTGGTTTTAGTCATCTTATTTATAGCCCTGATTTAGAAAAAGTTGTTTACGAGAAGAGCCTGACCCCTGTTGAGATGGTTGAATTGATGGTTGGTGATAAAAAGCCGATGATTCAGAAGGTTTTGGAATATGTAGATGATTTCTGCCATGCGGGTGAGGAGTTTAACGTTGATGATTTCATCTCATACATTTCATTGTAACAAACTCAATAAATGTTACAAATCGAAGTATTACATTAAACCCTCACTAAGGTGTAATGCAGTGTAGGGTAACAGACCTCGGACAGTAATCGTGCCAAAGGCACGAAATCCCACTAACCCCACACTAAGCGACCGAAAGGAACGTAGTATGGGATACTGAATAACCCAGCTCTACCGTATCAAACATACTCCACTATTTCATTGCATAAATGTAAGTTACAGCATTATGCAAATTGCATAATGCTGTTTGCATAATATCGAAAATAATTCGTATTCCTGCAGATGGAAACTATTGAATAAAAGATTATGGAAGAAGAGGTTCCTATCGAATGGCCACGTCGTTGAAGAGGCAAAGAAATTCCGTGTCAACGACCGGTTCTTCGGGTTGTGAATACGGAGGATGCTGGCTTAACTCTTGTACAGAAAAGAACAAAAACTGCGCATTCAAGTGCGCAGTTGTTTGTATTTTCTGCGCAATGGAGTGCGCAGTTTGGACACCTGCGGAGGTTCTCCGATTAGAACTCCGCGGTCTTGGGCGTGCGGGGAAAGGGGATGACGTCGCGGATGTTGGCCATGCCAGTGACAAAGAGCATCAGGCGCTCGAAGCCGAGACCGAAGCCGGCGTGCGGGCAGGTGCCATAGCGACGGGTGTCGAGATACCACCACATGTCCTTCATGGGAATGTTGCGCTCAGTGATGGAGTTCATCAGCTTGTCATAGTTCTCTTCTCGGACGGAGCCACCGATAATCTCGCCAATCTGTGGGAAGAGCACATCGGTGCCCTGCACGGTCTTTCCGTCGTCGTTCTGTTTCATGTAGAAAGCCTTAATCTCCTTGGGATAGTCAATCATGATGACAGGCTTCTTGAAGTGTTCTTCGACCAGGTAACGCTCATGCTCGCTGGCAAGGTCGACACCCCAATAGACGGGGAACTCAAACTTATGGCCGTTCTTCACAGCTTCTTCCAGTATGCGGATGCCTTCGGTGTAGGGCAGGCGGACAAAGTCGGTGCTCACCACACTCTTCAGACGCTCCAACAGACCCTTGTCGATCATATTGTTGAGGAACTGGAGGTCGTCCTGGCAATGGTCAAGAGCCCAAGTGACGCAATATTTGATAAACTCCTCCTCGAGGGCGGTGAGATCGTCGATGTCGTAGAAAGCCATCTCCGGCTCAATCATCCAGAACTCGGCCAAGTGGCGCGGGGTGTTACTGTTCTCGGCGCGGAAAGTGGGACCGAACGTATAGATTTTGCCCAAAGCGGTAGCACCCAGCTCACCCTCCAGCTGACCGCTGACAGTGAGGGCGGTCTGCTTGCCGAAGAAGTCCTGACTATAGTCGATACTGCCATCCTCCAGACGGGGAGGATTCTTCATGTCAAGAGTGGTGACCTGAAACATCTCGCCGGCACCCTCGCAGTCCGAGGCGGTAATCAGCGGGGTATGGAAATAGAAGAAACCGCGCTCATGGAAAAAAGTATGGATAGCGTATGCCATATGATGGCGGATACGGCAGACAGCGCCAAAAGTATTGGTACGGGGGCGCAGATGTCCAATCTCGCGAAGGAACTCCATTGAGTGTCCCTTCTTCTGCAAAGGATAGCTATCGGGATCGGCCTCGCCATAAAGGACGATGTTCTTGGCTTGAATCTCCACACTCTGTCCTGCACCTTGCGATTTCACCAGCTGCCCTTCCACACAGATACAGGCACCCGTGGTGACACGTCGCAGCAGACCCTCGTCAAAATTGGCCAAATCAACCACCACCTGTATATTGTTTATCGTCGAACCGTCGTTCAAAGCTATGAACGCCACATTCTTGTTGCCACGCTTGGTGCGTACCCAACCCTTCACAACCACATCGGAGCCAATCAACTGCTCCACACTTTCAGCAAACAAAAGTTTAATCTCTGTACGTTTCATAATCAACAAATGTCAATTTTATTATTTATTTCATTTTTCAGATTTTTCTTTCTTCAAATTATATAATTCCACATCCGAGGCAAACTTCGCAATACGGTCCTCTTCGCCTCTTCGGCACACAAGAATAGTATCCTCGTCGGCGGCCACTATATAACCTTCCAAACCTTGCAGCACCACAGTCCTGTTCTGTGGCACATGCACCAAGGTATCCTTTACATCATACAGGAACGAATGTCCCATCACCACACCATTGCCAGCAGCATCACGCACACAAGTACCATATAGCGAGTCCCATGATTCTATATCCGACCAACCAAACGAAGCCTCTAACACATACACATCTTCCGCATGTTCCATGATGCCGAAATCAACCGAAATAGACTCACTCAGCGAATAAACCTGCTCCACCTCCTCCTGCGTTGACGAAAGTCTCAAATCAAAGAAACTCTTCGCAACCGAAGGAAGATAATGCTCATACTCCCGGCGCAATGTAGCCAGACTCCACACATACACACCCGCGTTCCAGAAAAACTCGCCTGTGGCGATAAACTGGCGCGCCATCTCCACTGGCGGCTTCTCAGTAAATGTAATCACACGGTGCAGATTGCGGGCATTGTCAGCAACCGGCTCCTCGCTGAACTGGATATAACCATACTGGGCATTCGGCGTGGTGGGACGAACACCGATAGTCACAATACAGTCATTGCTGGCCGTCAGTTTCAACGCCTGCTCCAAATCCTTCACAAAGCGATCCTCGCCAAAAATAGCATGGTCCGAAGGGGTCACTATCACATTTGCATTCGGGTTCATCTCGTGAATCACCGATGCAGCATAAGCCACACACGGTGCCGTGTTCCTCCGCGTCGGTTCACCCAACACTTGATAAGGCAACAGCCCTTCTATTTGCTCCCGCACCCGGTCTACATACTGCCGGTGTGTCACAATAATAATATTCTCACGGGGGCATACCCTTTCAAAACGGGCAAAGGTGGTCTGCAACATCGACCTTCCGTTGCCTAAAATATCGATAAACTGCTTCGGACTACTATCCCGGCATATCGGCCAGAAACGACTGCCAAAGCCACCGGCCATAATAATACAATAATTGTTACCGTTCACATTACTATTTCTTCTTATCGACGGAAACCGCTCGTTAATTTTACTCTTCATCTGGCTCACACGCTTACCTCCCCTTTAATATGCGGATGGGGGTTATACCCTTCCAGTTTGAAATCATCATAATCAAAATCAAAAATACTCTTCTTTTCCGGATTCAACAACATGAGGGGCAACGGCCTCGGCTCACGTGTCAACTGTAACCGACACTGTTCCACGTGATTATTATATATATGCGCATCACCTAACGTATGCACAAAGTCGCCATACTTCAGCCCGCAGGCCTGGGCAATCATCATCGTAAACAAGGCATAAGAGGCAATGTTGAACGGCACACCAAGAAAGATATCCGCCGAACGCTGGTACAGCTGGCAACTCAGCCTACCTCCTGACACATAAAACTGAAACAAAATATGGCATGGGGGCAGATGCATCTGCTCCAACTCGCCCACATTCCAGGCCGACACCAACAGCCTCCGCGAATCTGGGTTCCGCTTTATCTCTTCTATCAAACTGCTGATTTGGTCCACATGTCGTCCGTCCGCCGTCCCCCACGAGCGCCACTGATGTCCATAAATGGGACCCAGTTCGCCGTCGGGGCCTGCCCACTCGTCCCAAATACTAACCCCATGGTCATGCAGATACTTCACATTCGTGTCGCCACGCAGAAACCACAGCAACTCGTATATAATGGAACGCAGATGCAATTTCTTCGTAGTCAACAGCGGGAAACCGTCGTCAAGATGGAACCGCATCTGGTATCCGAACACACTGATAGTGCCCGTACCCGTACGATCCTCCTTCGCCACGCCGTTGTCCAGCACATGCTGCAACAGGTCAAGATATTGTTTCATTCCGTTTCTTATATTCTAACTGTCAATCCACTGCATAGGACTTCCCCGCACCAGTTCGCACGCACTACTACCCGCAGTTCTTCCCGTCATAACGCAAAATAAATAATTATATTTTGTATACCCAAAAAAAGAATCTTTATATAGATTCAACCTCGAAGTGCAAC
>DBXQ01000059.1 GCA_002309955.1 Bacteroidales bacterium UBA1208 | reverse complement strand
GTAGAGGTTGTAGACGCTGATGTTGAGTGTCCGGTGCATCTTGGGTCTCCAAACGGGAGCGCCTTGGTTCGGGGTTTCGGGTAAAGAACTCTTGTGCTGGTTGAAAGTGCGATGGAAGTTGACACTGATGTCGGCGCGGTGGTAGTTGGGCATGCGGAAGTTGTTGCGGCTGCTGACGTGCGACAGGGTATTGCTTGTGCGCGGAGAGTTGTTGTAATCGTTGGGGTCGTCGGATGCGACGGGATATTTCTCCATGGAAAGGGTGGCGGTGTTGCCGGTGCTGAAGACCCATGTCCCGCTGATGTCGAAGTTCTTGTTGAACTTGTAGGTGAGCACGATGGAGAGGTCGTGGCGGCGGTCGTATTTGGCGGGGAAGGGCTTGCCGTTGTTAAGTTCCTGTCCGGGGCGGTCGAAGAGGTGGGTGGTGCGGCTCCAGGTATAGGCTATCCAGCCCGTCAGGTTGCCATAGTTGCGCTGGGCGAGGAATTCCACACCATAAGTCCAGCCTTTGCCCAGGCAGACCAGTTCTTCCCAGCCCACGGTGCTGCCGAAGGAAGTGGCGCCGTCTTTGTATTCAATGATGTCGTTCATGTGCTTGTGGTAGCCTTCCAGCGAGAGGTCGACTCCGATGTCGGTGTTATAGACAATGCCTGCTGCCATCTGGTGGGCAGTCATAGGCGGTATGCGCTTGGTGGAGGGCACCCATAGGTCGGTGGGCAGGCTGATGCTGGTGGTGGAAAGAAGGTGCATGTATTGCGACATGTATGCGTAGCCCACTTTTACCGACAGATTGTCGCCCAATAGCGCACGCCCTGAGATGCGGGGCTGCACCGAGGGATAGAACACGTCTTCCACGCCGAATCCGCTGATGTGAATGCCGTAGTTGATTTTGAATACATCGTTGATGCTCCAGTCGTCCTCGGCAAAAAAGACCGCCTCGTTGGCGCGCACCGTATCTTCCTGTATAACGGTGTCCATTTGCCAGGCGGAGTTCATCTGGATCTGGTCAAAATAGTCGATGCTGCCGCTTGCCACGCTGGGGCGTATCCAGTGTCGGGTGTAATAGGTGCCGAACTGTATATTGTGGTCGGGCGTGGGGGTGTAGGAGAAGTCCGCGCGTCCGGTAAGGTCGTAGATTGACGACAGGTAGTTGCCCTTCACGGTCGACACCTGCTCGCTCCCGTCGTCCAGGATGGCATCTTTCTCAATGCCCACCACCATACGGTTATTATATTGTGTATAGGAGGCTGAGAGGTTCATGAACAGTTTGGGTCCCAACACATAGTTCCATCGCAGTCCCCCCACGGTGTTGCCCCAGTTGTTGGCAAAGTCCAGATATTGGTCTTCTGCCAGGCTGCTCTCTGTGCGCACCTTGGTATAGACGTCGTCTTTGCCATGGTAGAACGTGGCGTAGAGGCGGCTTTTATCGGAGAACTTGTGTGTCACCTTCCCGTTTAGGTCGTAGAAATAGTAGCCCGCCACGAGTTTCGTCTTGCCGTCCACATCGGTGGCAAGGCGTTTCACTAACGGCCGCATCAGGAAGTCGGCGTAGGTGCGCCGTGCCGAGAAGCAGAAAGTGGTTTTCTCTTTGACGATGGGTCCCTCGACATTCAGTTTGGCCGAAATGAATCCGATGGATGCATTGCCGTGTATCTCGCGGTCGTTTCCGTTGTTGGTGGTTACGTCCAGCACACTCGACAGCCTGCCGCCGAAGCGGGCGGGAAAACTGCCCTTGTAGAGTGTCACATTCTTGACGGCATCGGCGTTGAAGGCGGAGAAGAAACCGCCCAGATGGTTCACGTTGTACAGTGGTATGCCGTCCAAAAGGAAGAGATTCTCGTCAGGGCCACCGCCGCGCACATACATGCCGCCGGTACCCTCGTTGCCGCTCTGCACGCCGGGCAGCAGCTGCAGGGCTTTCATAATGTCGGCTTCGCCAAACAGCACGGGCACGGCCTTCAGCTGCTCCACGGGCATTTCCAAAGCCGACATCTGCGACGACTCTCGTGCGTTGATGCGTTGCGCCCTCACCACCACCTCTTTCAGCTGTATGCTGGGGCGCAACTTGTAGTTGCGCGTTGTGTTTTTCTTCAGTTCAACAGTGTCGTGGATGGGTTCGTAGCCCACAAAAGTGATGCGCAGGGTGGCAATGTTCTCCTTGAGGGTAAGGGTGTAGCGTCCGTTTACATTGGAGGTGGTGCCCTTTCCGCTGCGAGTGTCAAGGATGGTGGCTCCTATCAGGGTTTCGCCCGTAGCGTTGTCGGTGACGATGCCACTGATAGTGTGCTGGGCATGCATAGCCGGTGCTACTGCGAGCAGCACAAGCAGGATGAGGTGTCGGTACATTCGTTCAACAGTTCTGTCAATGTTTTGTTTAAAATGGGATGATTGTAATAGGGTGCTATGTCGCACATGGGTTGCAGCACAAAGCGCCGCAGGTGCATGCGAGGATGGGGCAGTGTGAGGTCGGGGGTGTCGATAACTAACCTGTCATAGCATATAAGGTCAATGTCTATCGGCCGGCTGGCATAACCTTGGGTGCCTGCCTTGCCGTGGCTCCGTCGCCGCCCCAGCATCCGCTCTGTCTCCAAGGCCTCTTTCAGTGCCTCGTGTGGTGAAAGGAGGGTGGCAACCTCCAGTGCCTGATTGTAGAAGTTCTGAGGCTTTTCCCCGTCGGCAAACACTCCCCACGGGGCAGTTTCGTATATGCGGGAGCAAGCAACGACAGACCCGATACGCTGGCGTATCAGGTCTGCCGCTTGGGTTATCGTCTGTAGACGGTCGCCTTGGTTGCCGCCAATCAGCAGATAGAGGGTTGACATTACTTCACTTCGGTAAACACAATCAAGCAATCAAGCAATTAAGCATCATCCGCAATGCATGAAAGTCTCCACCAATTCGAGGATTTTATGCGGGTTGGTGCCGATTTCAGCGCGCAGGGTTCGGTCGTTGTAGGAACGCAGCTCCTTCAGAATGCCGTCGATAAGGGCGGGTGCGAAGATGCCCTTCTCCTCGTAAATGGCGCGGTCGCGCTCCAGCAGGTCGGCGCTTGCTGCACAGCTGTCGGGCAGCACATCAAGGCGTTTCAGCACATCTTCGTGCTCAAAAATATTCACGCTCACATAGCGGTCTTTGGCATACTGCACGGCATTCTCCATTTCGAAGCCGTGACGGGCGGCCACAGTCATACCGGCCAGCAGCAAGTATACATTGGCGCTGCCGTCGGGAGTGCGCAACTCGATAGTCTGTTTGTAGCTGAAGTCCACGGGGTCGTTTTTCTCGAGGGGGTTGCAATGTGCCATCATATTGCCGCTGCCCTTGGTCCATCCCAGAGGCACACGCACCATGGCGCTGCGGTTGCGGTCNNCCCCAGCAGATGTTGGTGGGAGCCTCTTGGTGAGGCACCAGACGGAAGTAACTCGTGGGATTCGTGTCACCGAAAGCCGTCAACGAGCCTGCCAGATTCAAAATACCGGCAATGGCCTTGTGGGCCACTTCGGTCAATCCGTTCTCGCCCACATACATATTCTTGCCGTCTTTGGTAATGCGGGTGTGGATATGCATGCCGCTGCCAGCCTTGCCCACGGTAATCTTCGGGGCAAAAGTCACCGTGATGCCGTATTGGTAACCTAACGTCCGCATAATCCATTTGGCAATCACCAGCTGGTCGGCAGCGTCCTCGAGTGTCGTGGGCAGGAACTCAATCTCATTCTGCTCATACATCAGGTCGTCCATGCTGAAATTGCCCACTTCGCTGTGGCCGTACTTTATCAGTCCACCGCATTCGGCAATCAGCTTCATAGCTTCGGTGCGGAAATTCTCAAACTTGCAGAAAGGTGTCGAAGCGTGATAACCGCGCTGGTCAGCGGTCATATACTGCTCCTCTTTCGGTGCGATAACATAATATTCCAGTTCGCCCATTACCTCGAACTCCATGCCGCCGGTGGTCTCGCGAAAAGCCTTGCCTGCTTTGGCCAGGGTGTATTCCGGTGCCATTTCGAAAGGCTCGCCGTCCTTCGTATAGAAGTTACAAAGCAGGTCGAGGGTCGGAAGGTCGGCAAACGGGTCGAGAAAAGCCGTGCGGAAACGCGGAATCACATACAGGTCGCTGCTTCCTGCCTCTAAGAAGGGGAACAGGCTGCTGCCGTCCACACGTTCGCCGCTCGTCAGTATTTCGTCGGCGTGCTCCATGCTGTTGATGACGAAATTCAGCGTCTTCAGTCGTCCGTCATACGCCATGTAGCGGAACTTGATCATCTCTATGTCAAACTCATCAATGACCTTCAGCATGTCGGCCTTGGTGAACTCGCACATCGGTTTACCTAAATATTCAACCAATCGGTTGGGGTTGTGTTTTAATTGCTCTTGATTCATATGGAAAAATATTTTTAATTGGGGCTGCAAAGATACAAAAAATATTCGTATCTTTGCAATCTCAAACAAAAATTATTTTATTATGTTCAAAAAAGAAACTTATATCGCCCGCCGGGAGCAGCTGCGCAAAGACGTTGGCCACGGCCTAATCATCATCCAGGGCAACCACGAAGCCTCTTGCAATTACCCCGACAACACCTACTGGTTCCGTCAGGACAGCACATTCCTCTACTTCTTCGGTCTTCAGCGCGAAGACCTTGTCGGTGTCCTCGACTGCGACAACGGCAAAGACTATCTCTTCGCCAACGACTACGATATCGACGATGTCATCTGGACCGGTCCCCTGCCCAGTGTCAAAGAGCTTGCCGCCAGTGTGGGGGTGGAGAACAGTGGCGACCTTGCCGCCCTCCAGGCCCTCTGCACCAAGACCATCGGCGAAGCCCGCCGTATCCACTATCTCCCTCCCTACCGCGCCGACAACCAGCGCCAACTCAGCCTGCTGTTGGGCCATAAGTTCGACGCTGTGATGAACTACGCCTCCATGGAGCTCATCCTTGCCTGTGTCAAACAGCGCAGCATCAAGAGCGATGAAGAAATTGCCGAAATCGAGAAAGCCATCGCCACTGCCTACAACATGCATGTCGGGGCCATGAAAATGGCCATGCCCGGCCGTTATGAGTACGAGCTGGCAGGTTTCATGCAAGGTGAGGCTTGGAAAGGCAACGGCCCCGTCTCCTTCCCCGTCATCATGACCATCCACGGCGAAACCCTCCACAACCACAATCATAATCACAAACTCGAATTAGGTCGCATGCTCGTCATGGATGCCGGATGCGAAACTGCCATGAGCTACTGCTCCGACATCACCCGTTCCGTCCCTGTCGGAGGCCGTTTCGACGATCGTCAAAAGGCCATCTACCAGATTGTCCTCGATGCCAACCTTGAGGCCATCCGCGTCACCCGCCCCGGCATAACCTATCAGGAAGTCCACACCGCTGCCAGCCGGGTCTTGGCACAAGGCTACAAAGACCTCGGTATCCTGCGCGGCAATCTCGACGACATCGTCGCCAACGGTGCCCACAGCCTTCTCATGCCCCACGGTCTCGGTCACATGATGGGTCTTGATGTCCACGACATGGAAAACTACGGCCAAATCAACGTCGGCTACGACGAGGAGACTCGCCCCAGCTCCCAGTTCGGTCTCGGCAGTCTGCGTTGCGGCCGTCGCCTGCAACCCGGCTTCGTCATCACCGATGAACCCGGCTGTTACTTTATCCCCGCCCTTATTGACCAATGGCATGCGCAGGGCACCAACAAGGACTACATCAATTTCGACGAGTTGGAGAAATGGAAAGACTTCGGCGGTATCCGTATCGAGGATGACATTCTCGTCACCGACAACGGCTGCCGTGTCCTCGGCAAACCCATCCCCAAGACCATCGCCGAAATTGAACAGACCATGAACAGCTAACCACAGCTGCGCCCTTGGTCCGCTCGTTCATCCACCCTACGACCTCCGTTCTACCTCAGTTCTCCTTCTGAAATGGGAGAACGATGGGAGAACGATGGGAGAACTGAGGTACAAGGAGCGGGGGAAGAACGATTGGTTCCATGTCGGTCGTTGAGATGGAAAACAGGATAAAACGGTTATTATCAGCCTTTCCGTCTCACGTGTCTCTGGACGGTCTCCACTGGGGGCCTGCTTGGCCTAATGACTGATTTGGGTTAAAAGAACCCATTTACATCATCTTGTTGCGGTGATTTTTCGGTTTATCACAAGTTGTTCTCTGGCTGTTGACCATTGAACAGCCGAAGAAAAGATAGGAATCAAGAGTTTAGGGAATTGCTCTTGATTCCTTGACACAATGGGCGGTATGGGTGTGTGTTGCGGTGTTAGCAGTCGTGGTGGTCGCAATGCGAGGCGGTGGTTTCCATTTCCAGTGTGCAGTGGGCTATGCCTTCGGAGGTAAGCATCTCTTTCAGGCGGTGGGTGGTGTCGTCGAGCAGGGAGCTATCGGCAATGACCACATGGGCGGTGAGGGCGGTTTCAGTGGTGCTGATGGGCCAGATGTGCAGGTGGTGTACGTCGATAATTCCTTCGTGCTCCTTCATTTTCGCCACAATGCTGTCGGGGTCGATGTTCTCGGGCACGGCATCGACACTCATGCGTAGGCTTTCTGCCAGCAGTTGCCAGGTGGAGATTAGAATCACGGCAGCGATGACGAGGCCGATGATGGGGTCGATAAGATTCCACCCGGTGTGGGTGATGACAATGCCGGAGACGACCACACCGGCCGATACTAACGTGTCGGCAAGCATGTGGAGGAAAGCGCCCCGGGTGTTGATGTCGTGTTGGCGGCTCGATAGCATCCAGGCGGTAAAGCCGTTCACCACAATGGCCGCCGCGGCAGTCCATGTGACAAGGGTGCCGTTCACCACGGCGGGATGGTAGAATTTGCGGATGCTCTCCACCGCAATACCGCCCACGGCAACAAGCAGGATGATGGCGTTAAGCAGCGAGATGAGTACCGAGCTTTTGCGATAGCCGTAGGTGAAGCGTTTGGTGGCATGGGTGTGGGCCAGTTTCAAGGCCACCATGGCTAACAGCAGGCAGAAGACATCGCTGAGGTTGTGGCCTGCATCAGAGAGCAGTCCCATGGAATGCCCCACGATACCGGCTACGCTTTCGGCGACGACGAACAGCAGGTTGATGGTGATGGCCACGATGTAGATCGTCCCCATCTGTGACGGGTCGGCAGGTAGGTGATGGTGACTGTGGTGGTGATGGTGATGCCCGTGCGGGTGGTCGTGCATCTTATCGTCAATTGAATGATTGTGTTGCATGGTTTTGTTGTTTTTTGTTTTCAGTGCAAAGATAAATCTTTTTTTGTTGACGGGTAATAGCTATTAGTAGCTATTTTTTGTCAGCAATGGGCGGTGGGTAACAAAAACGTAACAATTAATTAACGGAAACGCAACTGAAGAATAGTGATAAGATGGTATTTTTGTGAGCGGATAAAACATGTGAATGGTTTGTATATATTGTTGAATAATAAAATTTTGCATATAATATTTAGAACTGAATTGAAATGAGTTTTTCAGAAATTATCATCATCATCATCAATTTTGCGGGGGCATTGGCCGTGTTCCTCTTCGGTATGAAACTGATGAGTGAAGGGTTGCAGAAGTTTGCCGGAAACAAGATGCGTGCCATCATGGGCAAAGTTACGGGAAGCCCGTTCCGCGGCATTCTGACGGGAGCGGCAGTGACTACGGTGATTCAGTCGTCGTCGGCTACCACGGTGATGGTGGTGTCGTTTGTGAATGCTGGGTTGCTGACACTGGGCGGTGCCATAGCGGTTATTATGGGTGCCAACATCGGCACAACGGTTACGGCATGGATTATCACGCTCTTTGGCCTCGGCGAGAGCGACAGTGCTTTCAGCTTGCCCATGTTATTGGGTGCCATAGCGTTGATATTCATGTTTATGAAGCGCGACAAGATCCGTTCCATCGGCGAGTTTGTTATCGGTTTGGCGTTGTTGCTGGTGGGTATGGGCTTTTTGCAGCAGGCTATGCCCAACTTGGAGCAGTATCCTGAGTTTTTGGAGACATTGGCACGGTTGTCGGCTTATGGATTCTGGTCCATCCTTATTTTTGTGGCAGTGGGTGCCTTGTTGACCTGTTTGGTGCAGGCGTCGGCGGCCATGATGGCCATCACGTTGGTGATGTGCTATAACGGCTGGATAGAATTGGATGCCGCAGTGGCATTGGTGATGGGTCAGAATATCGGCACAACGATAACGGCCAACATTGCGGCCATGGTGGCCAATACGAATGGTAAACGGGCGGCAAGGGCGCATCTGGTGTTCAATGTGGTGGGTGTGGTGCTGACGCTGATTGTCTACCAGCCTGTGTTGTCGTTGATAGCTCAGATTACAGAGGGCATGACAGGGAGCAATCCCTACACCCCGGTGGGTGCCGCGGGTTATGCACCGGGTTCCATCCCCTTGGCATTGTCGCTGTTCCATACGTTCTTCAATGTGGTCAACACGTTCGTTCTGGCATGGTTTATCCCGCTGCTGATAAAGATAGTCAATTGGTTGGTGAAGGAGAAACCTGAGGATGAAGAGTATGTATATAAACTGAAGTATATAAGCAGTTGGATGAATACGGCCGAAATCAATATGAAAGCGGCAGAGAGGGAGATTACGGAGTTTTCCAAACGAGTGTTGCGTATGTACACTTTTTTGCCGGGTCTGCGTGTGGCTAAGGACGACGACGAGTTCGACAATATTGTTGAGCGCATTGAAAAATACGAGGCCATAACAGACAAGATGGAGATGGAGATAGCCGAGTATCTGACCCGCATTGCCGAGGGTGATTTGTCGCATCAGGGTTCGCAACGTATCAGTGCGATGCTTTGTGTGGTGGACAACTTGGAGAGTATTGGCGACACGATTTACCAGATTGCCGCCACCCGCAAGAATAAACGTGAGACGGCGGTACATTTCGACCATCATCTAAACGACAATCTATCCAAGATGACCCAGTTGGTTCAGCATGCCCTCGACATTATGGATGAGAACCTCAAGATGGACTATGATGCCATCGACATAGCCCCTGCCGAGAAAGCCGAGGAGGCCATTAATCAGTATCGTGACCAGTTGCGTGAGGAGCATCTCAATGCACTGAAGAACGGTTCGTATGATTTTGCCATTGGCAATGCTTACAGCAGTCTGTATGCCTTGTATGAGAAATTGGGCGACTATGTCATCAATATCAGTGAGGCAATAGTGGTGAAGTTCAAATAATATTTGAATGTGTTAATGTGTTAATGTGTGAATGTGTGAATGTGTAAATGTGTGAATCGATTAACGAATTAACACATTAACGAATTAACGAATTATAAACGAATTATAAATATGTTCATATGTAAATGTGTCGGTGCGATGGTTTGCCTGTTGGCTGCATTGATGTCTACCTGTAGCGGTGTTCCAGGGGCGGCAGACATTGTGGGCGATACCAATGAGCATCCCCAGCTGTTGGAGTGTCCGGCTTATGGCAAAGGGGAGCATATTGTGGATTATAATGGTTTTGTGGTGTCGTACAACCATACAACCCTTGTGCCGGACTGGGTGGCATACGAACTGACAGCCGATGAACTGGAGGTACGGTATTCTTCTAAGAGTTCCAATTTCAGTCGCGATCCCAATCTGAAAGGTCGTCAGGCTTCGCGCGAGGACTATTCGCGTAGCGGATGGGACAAGGGGCACATGGCACCGAAGGCGGATATGCGATGGAGCGAGCAGAGCTATTGGCAAAGCCATTATTTCACCAATATCTGTCCGCAGAACCATCAGTTGAACGGTGGGGACTGGAATGCGTTAGAGAATACAGTGCGTCGCTGGGCCAAGAAGTATGGCCGGGTGTGGGTGGTCTGTGGACCGGTGTTCGATTCGTGCCGTTATGGCACTATAGGGAAGGCTGGGGTGCAGATTCCCGATGCCTTCTTCAAGGCGGTGCTTGTTCCCCGTGCCGACGGCTCATACTCAGGCTTGGCGTTTGTTATGCCCAACGAGGGCAAACATCATAGTCTGAGCCATTATGCCTGTTCGATAGACCAGTTGGAAGAGGTGCTTGGCCGTGACCTTTTCCCGGCTCTTGACGACGAGACCGAAGCCATTGTGGAGGCTCAGGCTGTAATGTCTTTTTAGGGAACTTCTAATAGTTGTTGGCTACGGTTTTTTGTTAAACATGAATTGTCATGTAATAATCATAAGGCAACCTCCAATAATTATTCAAACAGATCATTGCATTGCAATGATAATTAGTGATAATGCTTTTTTCAAACACAAATTATCATTAATTGTCCTGAATTCTTGATGATTACATGGCAATTTGTGTTTAATATTCAGTATTGATTATCATGAATGCTTCTTTTAGAGGCAATTTTTAGAGGTTACCATAAATTAATGATTCATTGATGATAATTCGTGTTAAGGCTTTCAGCACACTAAGTGCAAATCGTAATAAGTCTTTTTTACCCAATTTTGAGTGTGCGTGTTTTTTGACACGTTAGGATATGTTTGTGTGATAATCATCACACTACGAGTGTGAGATTATTGAGAGTTAATCTCTTAGAGGCAATTTTTAGAGGTCCTTTAAAAACGGTTTGTATAGAATCGCCTCCCATTTATCCTGCTCCAAAATGTTAAATATTTGCATAGGTGAAAAAAAATTGTTAAGTTTGTAGCATCGAATGTTGGGTTAGGTATTATGTATATAATTGATATATTGTTGTTTATGAATGATTTATAGTATATTTAACTTGAATGTAACTATGAAAAACGAAGGAAGTTAGACTTGGCCTAATACTTTCTGAAAAGTAGAGTGGAAAAAGAAGTGGAGAAAATATGTGATTAAATATAAAATTCAAGTGATATGAAAAAGATTGTTTTTCTTGCAGTGGCTATGATGTGGGTGGCAGTGGTGCTTGGGCAACGCCCAATGGGTGACACTGTGATATGCCCTGAC
>DBXQ01000053.1 GCA_002309955.1 Bacteroidales bacterium UBA1208 | reverse complement strand
ATGGAACATAAAGAAATGCCGCTATGACATGAAAAGAAGATATTATCCGATAATTAGTGTACTTCCCGTCCTAATGACCGATTTGGGTTTAACAGCTTCTGCGGAGACCCGTCTAACCCAATGAGTGATTTAGGATCAACGGATGAATCATAGTGGCATAAGCGCCGACCATCGGATTGTTTAGCAAAAACAAAGATGGAAACAAAACTGTCAGTGAGAGGAAACCGGGACGACAGGTCAGCCCACGGTTACCAGCAAAAGGGTACGGCTGGAGGGGGTGACGCGGAAAGGATGGGCTGTGCGGCGGCCGACAATCCAGAGAATCCGGTCGTCGGCATCGACAAGAAGGAGCTGCCGCTGTTTGTCGATAATGCTGTATTTATGGTCTGAAAAGAAGTCGCTGAGGAGCTGTGAGCCATGAGCCATGCCGAGGGGCTGAAAACGGTCGGACGGGCACCAATGACGCAACGACAGAGGTTGCGAGAGGGTGTCGGCATCAAAAAGGGCTTGGTTCGGCGGCAGATGACGGTAATCAATGCCGGAGGATGAAGCCGGGAGGGTATCGACACTGAGGGACGGGAGCGGATGGGCTGCGTCGGCATCAAGGGGCATCAAAATAAGCGTTTCGCGGTCAAGGAGAGCCTGATGGGTGGCAGAGAGAAACCGACGACCCGGGGTTTTGCACCCCATAATGTCCGAAACGGTGGAAGCATTGAAGCCATAGGGTCGCAACATTTCGAAAAGAAGCTGCGAACAGAGGTCGGGAGAAGGATTGGGGAGCAGCGAACCGAGCTGGTCGAAACGGAGACTCACACTGATGGAACCGTCGGGACGTTTGTCGACAAGATGTTGGCGCAAAGGGGCGAGAAGGGCGGTGTAGAGTTGTTCGACATGCTGTAGATTTGAGATGGTGGTTGCAAGGGCATCGTCGGCCGAGGGCTGCAACTGGCGGAGAAGGGGCAGAAGGCGATGGCGCACTTGGTTGCGGCGATAGAGGAGGGAGGAGTTGGTGACGTCTTCGACATGCTGCAGGCCATGAAGACGGGCGTATTCCTCTATCTGGCTACGGCCAAAGGGTAGCAACGGCCGCACCACCAACCCGTGGACGGGGAGAATGCCGTGGAGCCCGGAAAGGCCTGTGCCGCGGAGGAGGTTGATGAAAAAGGTCTCGGCGGAGTCGTCGCGATGGTGGGCGGTAAGGATAGCGGGGTAGCCATGAAGGGAACATAATTGCCGGAACCAATCGTAGCGGAGACGGCGCGCTGCCTCCTCGATGCTTTGGCGATGGCTGGCGGCATAGGCATGGGTGTCGAACTGCGCCACATGGAAGGGTACACCATAGTCGGCAGCAAGGGCTTTGACGAAGGCTTCATCGCGGTCGCAATCGCCGGGGCGCAGATGGAAATTGCAATGGGCAATGGCAAAGGGATAGCCGGCCGAGTGCATGAGATGGGCAAGAACTACCGAGTCGACACCCCCGCTAACAGCCAGCAGCACCTGCTGCCCTGTGGGGAAGAGGTGCTGCCGGGATACGTGGGATATGAAGTGTCGGTACACTTACTTGACAATCATCTTGCGCATGCGGCGTTCGCCGTTGTACTCAATGCCATAGTAGTAGACTCCGGAGGAGAGATTGGATTTGTCGAAGGTGATGGTGTTGCGGCCTTCGTAGTAGGTGGCGGTGCTCTCATAGAGGGTGCGGCCTACAAGGTCGGTGACGAAGAAGCGCGCTGTGCCGCCGGTGGGCAGATTGAACTCGATACGAGTGGTGCCGTCGAAGGGGTTGGGGTAGTTCTGTTCGAGCACAAAGTTTTCATCCTCGACAAAGGGAATGTTTTCGAAATAATTGAGTACTTCGATGATGGTAGTCTCGTCGTTGGCGGGATTGTCGTCGGCGTTGGGCTGTTTCAACTTACCCATACCTACATAATTGCGGTGCGGATCCTTGGGAATCTTTAGGTATCTGCCATTATCATCGACAAAGGTCTTATGGATGGTTGCACCGGGATCGAGTTCCCAACTATATCTCGGGATAACGGTTTTGACTTCATTCCCATTGATACGAGTTTGGAATTCAAGTCTATTTACATAGGGGAAGGTTGCAGCATTGTAGACAACACCACGGACACGGCACGAATCGGTACGGTTTTCCTCAATCTGGATTTTACGGAAGATAAGGTCGGTGCTTCCCGTCACGATGACATCGGAAGTGTCGTTGAGCGGATTGATATCTCCGGGGGCTTTGACCCAGACGGTGATGTATTCGTATGGAGCGCTACGAGGTGCTACAGTATCCGGGAAAATATAAACCGCATGAGCTCCGGCAACGAAACCTTCCTCAAGATGGAATATTCCACGACGGTACTTGGAGGTGTCGCGATCCCAGAAGCAGCCCACCTCAAAGTCGTTGACCATACGTGCGCCGACGTTGTCAATAACGATGGCCATATGTGGATTGAGGTGGTCGCGTTCATCGTACATAGCGGCAGTGGCACGGATGTCGGTGATGGCAGACATACCCGTGATTTGACGAGCGATGGTGTCGTTGTAAGGATAGGTGTCAAGACCATACTTACACCATGTGACGAGGTCCATGATACCCATGGTGGCACGTTCGCGATGGCGGAAGGTGTAGTTGAAATACTCGTTGGAGGCCAACTTGCGACCCAAATAGTCGGGGAAGTGGATGTGTTCCTGGACAGTGTCGCCACCGTTGTAGACGTAGAAGACGTCGCAGTCTTCGATTTCGTTCTGTCCAAAGTTACGGAGACGGAGAGTGATGTCGAGACTGTCGCCTGCAACGGCACTGGTGAGCGGTGAAAGGAGTTCGTGGAGGAAGAGGTCGTTGGCAAGGGGTGCCAATATGAAGGTCTTGACAGTGGTGTCGTTATCCTTATAGACATCGAGCTGCACATCGGTGAAGGCCGAAATCTGGAAGGTGTCGGGATAGTTGCTGGTGATGATGAAGGGATCGGGGAATTCGAACTCAATATCGCCACCGGGAGTGATACCGTAGGGGCAGAGGGTTTCACGCGAGAGGTAAGAGCCGTAGGGGATATAGCTGACGACGAAGTCGAAAATGGTGTCGTAGCCATAGTTGTGGATAATGACACGCGGATAGACAGTCTGTCCGAACTGGGGAGCTATGGGGTAGGTGATTTCAGTGACGCCCACATCAATGTCGCGCTGCTGACGTCCGAGTTTGAAATTATCGATGGCCACACCGTCACCAAAATTGGCAGATGCAGAGGTGGTGGTAGGAGTGGTGTAGACGAAACGGAGTTGGAAGTCCTGACCGAAGTCACCACTAAGGGGCTTGGTGGCAATGGAGACATGTACGAATTCGCCCGGATGGGTGTTACCCGTCCAACCATCTTGCTCATCATACCAGCTGGGGTTGTCGGTAACACCAGCACTCCAACGGGCACCGGCGTCATCGAGGGTGATCCACTTGCCTTCGTAGTTTTTGTATTCCATGACGAGGTGGCTACCTTCGGCCATGTTTTTGCACAAAAGCATTTCAACGGTGTCGGCCTTGATGAGTCGGAGGTCGATCATGGGTGAATAAATGACACTTCGGTTGCCCCGTTTACCAGTGATAATGGTTTCGGTGGTGCTGGTGACAAGAGCATTGGGCTGCGAGTAGGCAGCAGAGATGTTGGACTTGGCAGGAATGCCGCGCTCGAAATAGTTGCGCGTATAGGCATTGTAGCCGGCAGGGGCATACCATTTGTCAATGGGCTGGTCGAAACTATCGATGTAGCGCGGTCTGACGACATAGTAACGATGGTAGCGATAGTGGAGGAAATTGTTGTTGGGATGGATGGTGTCGCCATCGACGGTGACGGAACAAAGGAGGTCGGTGGTGCCTTCGTAGAAGTTTATGGAGTCAAGCTGGACAACAGTGCTCATGCCGGGTTCAAGGTTGCCGGACCAGTTGATGACACCTGTCTGCTCGGCATGATTGTAATCGTTGAAGTTGTAGCTGATGGAAGCCGATGTCAGCGGAGTAATACCCTTATTGGCCAACATGATGCTGACGCGATGGGTGTTCTCGGTCACAATATGGTTGCGGGGGGTGACAACACGTGTCAGAGCGGCATCGACGGAGTCGACCTCAACATCTTCCTGAATACAGAGGAGGTACTGTTGGAGCTGGCCGTTGTCGTGCGACGACGCGCGATGAGGACCATTGATATAAGCTGTGGAGTCGCCATGTACCCAGACAAGCATACGCATGTAGCCGTAGTGTGCATATTCGGGAATGGTGAGAGGCAGCTTGTATTCACGACGGCTACGCACCTTGGCGGCCTTGGCGAGGGCGGTCTTGGTGAGGTTCTCCACGCCTTCGAAGTCGTAGTCACCATCACGGTTGTAGTCGATGGCCACACAAAGGGTGGCAGCGGTGTTGGAATCGAGCTCGTCGCGGTTGTTGGCCACCTCGATAGTGAGGGTGTCCTGAGTGCCACGACGCATGAAGAGAGTGGGAACCTCGGCATTGTTGGCATTGTAGTTGCCTAACCAGAGATGGTCGTAGCCAATCATGTCGGGCATGATGTTGTCGAGTTCATTATAGGAGACACGCGAGATGTCGAAACCATCGACCGTGGTGGGTATGTACTTGTTAATGGAGTCGTAGACGGCTTCGGGGAGGGAACGGAAGTTGTGGACATAACGCAAGGTGTCGTTGCCCCGCTGCTGGTCGTCGGGATGATAGACCCAGGCATTGAGTGTAAACGCGACACTGCTGAGCGGCTGTCCGATTTGGAGCAAGGCGGTATCGAAGGAGAAGTCGAAGAAGTGGACATTGTCGCCGACACGGCCGGGGATGGTGGCTCGGACAGTGTCGTGGACTTCGAGATAGGTGACACGCCCATTGGCATTCATGAATTTGAAGGCAATGGGGATGTTGGATATGGGTTGGCTACCATAGTTGACAACACGTAGGGTTACGGTGTCCTTTTCGAGATAGACACGACCGGAGCCTCTTGGCGAACGCACCTCGGAGATGGACACGTCGTAGTTGAGCGGCGGATTGATACCGACATTGATTGATGAATAGTAACTGGTACAGTTGCGTGTGCTGAGGCAGCTGAGGTAATAGGTGGAGTCGTGGAAGTACTGAGGTGTGTTGCTCCAGTGGGTGGAACGGCCGTAGTTGTTATTACCATTGTAGAAGAAGTTGCCACTGACAGTATCGCGATGCCAACGAATGGTGCGGCTGGCATTTTGGGTGGCCCAGAAATTCGCATAGGTGCCATAGTCGACCATGGTGTCGTGTGGTATGGGCATCTCGGGTGTGTGGTTGGATGTGATGTTGATGTAGTTGGTGGTGTCGGTGAGGGGCTTCTGGTCATTTTCGTGATGGATGAAGCCACGGAGTTTGACAGTGATGTCTCCGATATAGCCCGTGGGATAAAGGTTGGGCTGAATCAGTGAATCGGCAGTATTGACGATTTCAGTGGTGATTCCGACAGGCAGAGGTACTCCAAAGGTGCGGAGATCAAGGTTGTTGGCACCGGGGATGTTGGGGAAGCTGGGCAGGGTTTGCGAACCGGACTGTTGAGCATAGTAGTCGTAGCCCAGCGTGAACTGGAAGTCGGAGGGGAAGTCTTTCTTACCCACATTACGAATGGTGTAGCGAAGAGGCACCTGATACATGCGGCAATGGAGAGGATCGACGGTGCTGTCGACAGCAATGGAGACAAGTTGGAGGTCGTAAGCCGGGTAGATGAAGACGAGGGCGGTGTCGATGTTGTCGGCAGGATTGTTGTCGGTGACACCGGGACCAATCTCGAGAACGACTACAATCTTTTGAGTATCGATGATGCCAAGAGGTGAGGGCACCATGACGCTGTCCTCGAGAAGGGTGCGAAGGGGCAGACGGTTGATGTGACGAGTCTCGGAAGTGGGTACCGGATAGACATCGGCTATGTAAGCATACCAGGAGACATTGTTTTCGGGTGCATCACCATTATTGTATATCTGGATATGCACAGGTATGGAGTCGGTTTCGATGTTGTATACCTGAGGATTGGCTCCGGTGGTAATTTCCGGCAGGATAGGTTTGTTGATCTCAGCAATGGAGATGGAGTGAGCCAGACGGTGGAACTCGTAAGCACCAATGGTGGGAGCAGGAATCTGCGGTCTGATTTTTCCGAAGACGTCTGTGGTGACATCGGGATTGTACTGGGCATCGCCTGCAAACTGGGCAAGGGTGAGATAGAGACAATCGTCGCTGAAGAAGAAAGGACGTTCTTCCTTGGAGTTGGCTTCACGGTTGTTATATCTCCGGAGACTGTCGATATTGTTGCAATCGTTGCCGCCCCAATAAGCAAAGATACGTCTACCGTTATTCTCATTTAGCTCAGCATTGGTGAAGTATACATTGAAGTTCGAATTCGTCACACAGGTATCGATGGCAACATAGTATGCATAGCCCTTACTCCTGTTGTCGAAGATATTGTTAAGTACATGAACGTTGGAAGAGTTCTGACAGCTGAATGCACGTGTGCCAGCCTGGGTGACACCGGCATAGAGCGATGCGGTATTGAAGTAGACATTGACATGACGGCAGAGAGAATCGACCCAAATACCTGATGAAGAGAGGGAGGCTGCTCCCGTGCCGTAGAGTGAAATCATATTATTATAGATGGCGACACGGTCGATATTGGAGCCTTTACAGTTGTTGACAACAATACCGCGCTTGCCACCCGATTTCTGGTCAACCAAGTAGATGGAATTGCGCTGCACGCTTATTCGACGACCGTTGGCAACATAAACACCAGTGAGCGGTTTACCTGCCACTTGACAACCGGCACGGATACTGTCGTGATAGACATTGACAGTGTCGGTATTGCGAAGATGAATGCCTTGGAACCAGAAGTTGGTGATGACGTTTTCGCGGATGGTAATATTGTCGCTATATGTGTTGTTCAACGAACGGATGGCGTAGTATCCGCTATCGAGAGCACAGCTGTCAATAGAGATGTAGTGGTTATTATCGCCAAGAAGGACAAGGTTGGCATTGGTGGAGCTACCAGTGGTTGCCTTGGAACGAATGGTACAGCTGACAAAACGTATCGATTCACATCCGTTAACCTTGATGACATTGGCAAAGACATTGTTGCCAGAACCCGAGTTATAGTTGGCATAGAAATAGAGGTTCTGGAAAGTAATGTATTTGGCATTCTCAAGTTGCATGACATAATTGCTGGCATTTGTAGGTGTATGCAATATTATGGCCTGAGCCTGAGAAGAAGGCAAGGTGCGGAAGGTGACAGTGTTTGTAGCACTAATACCAGTGACAGTACCGATGTTGACCTGCTCTTGGAAAGTCTGGTTACAAAGTTCAAAGACTACGGGACCTGCCACACCTGCATTGACCAGCGTGTCAACAGCTGCAGCAATGGTGGGGAAGATACTACCCGGACAAGCGCCGACAATATAATTGCCACCACAGAAACGGACATTGAAGGTACGACGGATTGTATCGTTGGATGCAATACTATCA
This sequence comes from Bacteroidales bacterium UBA1208, assembly GCA_002309955.1. Taxonomy (GTDB): domain Bacteria; phylum Bacteroidota; class Bacteroidia; order Bacteroidales; family P3; genus Colimorpha. Next base: position 28,818 of record DBXQ01000053.1, on the reverse strand, counting down.
CCCTCAATATGGATTACAGCAATGACGGTGTGGCGTCCAGGATTGAGGAGGGTACTGAGCAAGTGGACATTTCGCTGATAGCCCAACGGGAGATTGTTTGCGGAGCCTGTGGTCTCACCCCATGGTCCATTATCAATCTTATAGCGAAGCGTGTAGTTATTGATGTTGCTATTACCATGATTGTCGATAACAACGTTAAGGTCAATTGTATCACATGACGCCATCGACATTGTGTCGAGACTTGCAGGCCAAACAATGGTTGCATCTGTGTCTGGTACATTGGTGACATTGATGACGATCATGGCTTCGGGGCCTGTGCAACCACGGGGTTCAAGGAAACCGAAGGTAATGTCAGGAAGGTTTCCACCTTTGGTGCCACTGGTTTGAGTGGATTGGTCTGTAGTATTGTTCTGTTTGGTAATGACAGTGTTGGGCTGAGCGGTATAGCGTGTGTTGGCACCTCCACTCATACCAGCCTGATCAAGGGCACGGGTCACCTCAATGACAATATTAGAGGTTCCATCCCAATGGAAGGGGGTGTCAAGTTTATGGTGTACCCAACCGATATTTCTTTGATCGAACGAAAGGTTGGTGGCAGAATAGACGGTGGTCAAACCTGTAACATAGTTACCATTGGGGAAAACACTGAGATTAGTGGTACCCATTTTGATGGTGTAGTATGAGTAATTGAAGGAACTGACATTGTTGCCCAATGACTCAAGGAAGAAAGACAGAGAGCTGATGTCACCAGCGCCATGACCGGCAGCATTGATACTGGCAGCGGTATAGAGATACTGCTCTTTGACATAACGGGTCTTGGGGTTGTAGGGCGAGGGGAAGTTATTACTTGTCACAGAAGCCAAATTGCCGACATGCGTATTGGTAACATCAACACGGCCTATCGACTGTACGAAGAATGTGTCGGGATGGTAAATAATAGGAGTGACATAAGTGCCCAGAGTGGTGTCTACAACATTATGGTCTGCATCATACCAAACTGCACCTGTTGAGCTATTGAGACCTCCAGCAACGAGGGTCAGGGTTGTGTTATAGTCAGTGCTCAGAGGTGTGGTTACAACGGGCATCTCAGGAGTAAAACGGGAAAGAAACTCACCTCTCACGGTATCGTTGGCAGAATAGCTGTCGGAAGCATAGGACTCAATCCAAACCAGCACGCTGAACAATGAATCGTGAGGCATGTGCATATTGATGGTGTTCGAGAATGTATGAGTGGTGTCAGCACCTGCCACGAGACCACTGATAGTGTCGCTACATGCAACAGTGGCACCACCGTTAAGGCTATAGTTCACCACAAATGAGGATGCCGCTTGTGTACCATAGTTATGCAAATCGACTGTGACATTTTCCTGCGTGGAAAGGTTACAGCCATCGGCAACCTGAAGGTTGTCAACCATGAGGTCAACAGAAGGTCTATTGATGACATGAAGATTGACTTCGGCACGCAGACCCTCACAACCATTATCATAGTAACGAATCAGATTGGTCTCAGTTTCGCCAAGGTGCATCGGGTTTTCGTTGGTTGCCACTTGCCATAAGGTGGCTGTAGCGGTAGGCGAAGCATTGGCGGCATTCGTAGGCCATGCTATACGGCGGGCACCAGCGGTGGGAGTATTGACAGGAGGTGTGGCTTGGCTGGCACCTTGAGCCAGATTGATGGCTGCACCCTGCCAAACGGCAGCAGGAACAAGCTGGTTGCCCCAGTTAATCGACTGTTGGGAAGTGGCCGTGATGACGGAGTTAAACGGGACTGCATCGGCAATACCGTTGCCGTCGCGGTAGATGACAGCAAAGTTGGCGTTGTAAGCTGGAGTACCTGATGCCAAACTGGAATTGGGAACATAAATAGTACGGGTAGAGTCGACGGTGACATTATTGACTGACCTGTATTGTAGCACAAGGTTGCCGCCTGGTTGGAGCGTGATATTAGGAAGCGGCCAAATCTTTGCAGCAGCATTGGTCTGCACAATGATGACAGAGTCGCCCTCCAAGTTAGCAGGATAGTCACCGCAGTTGGTCAATTCAACAGCAAAATTAGTCTGGGCATTAATGTAAGAAGGCATGGGGTTGGTGACACCTACCACATTATTGGCACGGCTTACCTGCACCTCGGTAATCTTCACCAAGGGGAGATTACGTTTCTGCGAAATATAGAAAGTGGTGTCGTCATACAGACGTCCAGTCGTATAGGTTGGGCCATAGAAGAAATAGGCCGAGTCAGACAATGAATGATACCACGAGATACCACTGCGCTGCTGACGTCCATTACCAGAAGTGTAGTAGCTCACAGGCCATGTGTTGATACCACTTGTAGGCGTGATTGTAGCAGTGGTGAAGTACGGGACATTCATATTAATAGTTGTGGGGGCAGGAGCGGCATAACGGGAAACAACTGTATAGACAGATGTGTCGTTCATATCATCGGGGTCAAGGCCACACTTCACCCACCATTTAATAGTATAGGTCTTATCGGAATTATTGGGACCCGAAGGCAGCGACATGGTACGGGTGGAGAGGAAATGAATAGTGTCCTGCGGTCCACAGTCGCGCGAAACGATAAAGTTCTGCACAGGCCCGTTGTCAATCGAATAGAAAACCGTAATCGGCGTGCTGCTGCTATAAATATAGCTGCCATTACCAGTATTGTTTATAGCAACCTCGACGGGAATGCTGGCAGGAGCACCGCAATAATCAGGCAAGGGGGACACGAACTCAACGGGAGAGAAGTCAATGGCAAGCACCGAGACTTCGTAAGCACCCAAACTGGGAGCTGTAGCATTACGTGTTGTACCGAATATGTCGATAGTCACCTCCGGTACAGGAACACCAATATTACGCAACAAATCGCTAAAAGAACGAAGGTCGACAGCAGAGCCATTGGTAAAGATAGGATCACCCGACACCGAACCTACATCGGCAGGCAGGGCATTGCGCCAACCATTGAGGTTGAAGTAGCTGATACTCGACATTTTATTCAACACACCGCTCTTCGAATAGTAACAGTTGTGGTCGACATGGATGCTACCGGCATTGTCACCTGGCATGTAATTGAATGCATAGTTGGTTGTATCGAAACAGGTGATAACATTATTCTGGAAATAGATATTACTGATAGTATCACCACCCAGTGTTGCCGCAGCCACATTCACAAAATCGGGCGAATTCATACGTACCGAGTTGAACACCACCTTCAAATACGAACCCCTGATAATGTTCAACGGGGTGGTAAGCATATTGGTGGTACCGTCAAACAGTGACACCATCATATTGTTGGCAACAACGGAGTAATTGGTGGCCGTACCATGCATATCAGAAACACCGATACAACTGGAACCCTTGTTCGAATGAACCTTGTTGCGGGTGATGCGGCTGCCGTTATAAATATGTTGTCCCAACACAGTATAACTGGCATTGGTACGAACATCGTTAACCACATTGCTGTCCACCTCGACTGCATCCTGGTTCACAACACTGATAGCCGTATTCACCTGATTCCTGAACTCGTTGAAATGAATCACGTTGTGCGAAGCCCGGTCGTCAAGGGCAGTACCTCTGAATCCTACACCTACTTGACCGCCATAGAACAGGCAGTTGGTTATCTCTACCGAATCCGATCCTTCAGCCTGCAACAAAGCGTCGCACGACCCATAAACCGTACCGCTGTCTACAAAAGTGCAGTTCTCAAACAAGCAATAGGTACTTCCTTCGCCCAACTGAGCCAACACAAGACAAGCATTGTCCGAGCTCAGACCATTGACAAACCGGATATTGCGGAAATGTATACCCCGGGCATCTTGAAGGTCGACCAAACTCGGAACCCATGTGATGGCACCGTCGCCACCGTGAGGACGGCGGAACGACACAACAGCCGACGGTGTAGCAGGTTCAAATGTAACCCTGTTGGTGTCCGATGTACCGGGAATATAGGGGAACTTGGTGATACCATAGTTGCCGGCAGGCATCTTGATGGTCAAAGGACCGTCGATACCGCAACGGCTCAGCACATAGAGGCAGTTATCCAACGAAGTGAAATGATCGTTGGCACCATTGCCGATGGTACGCACACCATTGTATGGTCCATCACACACGGCAAAGGGCGAAAAGACCGTATCATTATAAGGCTCATGGTCGCGGAAATTAACGTGATTTACAGTTATCGTATCGTCCACCCATGCACGCATAGTATGATAACCCACATTGAAGATTTGGTTGTCATTGAGGTGCACCCGCACACTGTCGCCGCTGTTCAGGCTACCCTGCCAGTCGTAATAAACCGGAGGTTGATTGTCGATGCGATACCATATACGGACCGCATTCATGGGAGCCACACCATAGTTTTTCAACCACACCACAACCGAGTCGGTGCCATGGTTGCAGGGCTGGTCATAGCTTGGATAGGCCAATGCAGAAACACCGCAGTCGTATATCAAAGGCAAATGTTTGGTTTCATAGAACTGGACATATGGCTTGATATTGGCAGTTGTACCTTGCTGGAAACCCGTACCCGAAAATACAGACATTTCCATATTAGGTTCGTATCCATTGGTATAAAGGGACTGCTTATTATTGAGTGTCGGGATATGCTTCACTGTCGTAGCAGCCACGTTTACCGGATTGTCATAAAGGAATTGCACTATCAAATCACTACCGGCATAGAAGAACGTATCCTGCAGGTTTATCATCTTATAACTGTTCGGGGCACACTGCTCCAACAAAAAAACCGAATCGAAAACCACCTGCATAGCCGTGTTGGTAAAGGACATATCTTCCGCTGTGACCAGCCTGCTGTTTGGTGCGTTGGCCATCCTTATCTGAAGGCGGTTACGTGTGACATTGGTCGTATTGGATGAAATTATGAATCTAAAGTTCTTAATATAACCCGGACCGAATCCCATCCCCGCCATCGTCACACTGTCGTAAACAAATTCCGACTTATTATTCGAAAAGTATGGGAACGGGAATACATTATTATTTGTCTGAACGCCTTGTGGCTGTCCCGTATTGGTTTTACCTCTGACACACCTGTACGTAATCCATTGCGTAGAGTTCTTGGGATAATATGCGGTATTTCTGTTCGAGGTCGAGTCCTTTACTACAAGGTGATAGTGAATCAGCGTATCGAAACCATAGAAAGGAATACGCCCCTCATATACATGTGCCGTACTGGTGGGGCTCAAATAAGCACGGAGCACGTCATTGCTGTTGCCGACCTTATATTCAACATAAACCGAATCCCTATTAATACCCTGCGCCACAGTGGTGGTAACTTTGGCTTTAACTTTCGCACCACGACTGCTGGGATAATTCAACTCGTCAGGGAATGAAATCATCGAAATATTCGGTGTGACTATGGCTTGGTTCGATGCACGCACCCTGATATCATCAATATACCATGCGTCTGATCCCGTAGCCGCTTCTCTCTGACAGAGACTGAAACGAACCTTTACCTTCTTGTTTGTGATATCAACACTATTGAGAAAATTATCCAAATCGAAACGCTCCTTTTTCCACATGGTATTGCTGATATTCGAGGTCTGCCAATCAGAATACAAACGATTATGGAAACAGCCAATCGAAGCGAAACTTGCGCTACCTCCATCATTCATATTGTAATAGGTACTGTTCAATGTGGTCCATGCAGTCTGGCCTGGACGCTTCACCTGAACTACAGCCACCTGACCACGCTCAGAAAACGGTGCCTGGCTGGGATTAACATACGCAATATGCATAAATTCAAGCGTATAGTAATGCCAGTTAGCATTCGTCGAGAAGTCAATCGTGTCAAGTTCAATCCATTGTTCTTGTGATTGTGTATGGATTAACTTGAGAGAACGGCTTCCACCCGACACAATATTGGTCGAATAGGTCACCTGCGTATTACTCGACGTAGTATACGTCACGGGTGAACACGATTCGAAATCCTGATTGTAAATTTCGGTTATCTGTGCATGTGAAACAAGCGTCGATAACGCAAAAATCAGTCCAACGAGGAAAAATCTTTTCTTCATATTAGTATCTATATTATTATTTCATAAACAATTATTTACACACTCCAAAAAGCCACATTCCATGGCCAGAATGTAGATTTTTCGAGATTACAAATTTACGAATAAAATCCGAATTGCCAACTTTTTTTATTCATTATACTCCATTTTTATTTTCTTCATCGGTTTCATGACCTCCTCCGCACCTTCTTTTTTGCACCCTTTTCACCCCACTTTTCGCATGCCCACTGCACCTCTTTCTCTCCGGTCAAAAAAACCGTGTCACTATATAGAGTCTTTCCCCCCGTTTTGGATACCCCCAAGCATGTGTTTTTTATATTTTTTTAACTCTTGTCGCCCCAAACTCATGCCCCATCACTTAACACCCGGCCATCAAATCTTCGGATGCCCTTGTGTCGCTCCTTCCTCCTCAGTTCTCCCATCGTTCTCCCATCGTTCTCCCATCACAAAAGGATAACTGATGGTATATGGATACAAGAAATGAGGATGGATGAGCGGATGAAAGACCATGCAGAGGTTTCCATACAACTGTTCATCAACACTTTAAGAAACGCCATTCTTCCATCGCGCTGATGCACAAATGTGAGAGGGATTATTAAAAAGCCACACACATCTGCGACGTGGGCACTCGGCACCCTCGTGACACATGTGTGTGGCGTAGAAATCCAGCAGATACAATCTGCCGACTATTAGCGGCCGCGTAACGCTACCGGCGTTGACGCAGCACTTCGTACATGAAGACTGCCGCCGCGACCGAGACATTGAGCGACTGTACCTGTCCCAGTATTGGCAGTTTGGCTCGGACATCAGACAGTTTTAGCAGTTCGGGGCTGATGCCTGTTTCTTCAGCACCCATAATCAACAAGGTAGGTTTCGTGAAGTCTACCTCAAGATAGTCCGAAGCCCCCTTCTCGGTGGCGGCCACGACCTGCATGCCGCATTGGCGTGCCAGATTAACCACGGTTTTCAGGTTGTTCTCACGGCAAACAGGCACACGCAGCAATGCTCCCGAAGAGGTTTTCACTGCGTCGTTGCCAATCTGGGCACTGCCGTGGTCGGGGATGATGACAGCGTCGGCCCCGGCACATTCGGCTGTACGGACAATGGCTCCGAAGTTACGGACATCGGTAATATGGTCGAGCAGCAACACCAGCGGTGCCTTTTCGCCCTCCATCAACGAGGGGATAAGGTCGAGAGCATCATGGAACTTGATGGGAGAAATGAGCGCCACTACGCCCTGGTGGTTGCCTTTGGCCAACCGGTTAAGTTTCTCGACAGGCACAAATTGGAAGGGAATCCCTTTGTCGCGAATTCGTCCTTTGAGGTCTCCTGCTAACGTACCCGTCAAACCATTTTGCAACAAGACACGGTCGATACGGGTACCGCCTTCGATAGCTTCGATGACGGGACGCAGACCATAGATGGCGGTTGACGTCTGCTTTTCGGTTGGTGCTGTAGGGGTGCTATGTTTCTGTATCATGGTTTTAGATTTTATTGATTTAATAAAATGACGGACTATTGTTTTTCCACTTGTCCGTCGCGCAGGACTATCTGACGGTCGGACTTGGCGGCAAGGGCTGTGTTGTGGGTTACAATGACAAAGGTTTGGCGATACTGGTCGCGCAACTGGAAGAAAAGGTCGTGGAGTTCAGAGGCATGACGGGTGTCGAGGTTGCCCGAAGGCTCATCTGCCAACACTACGGCAGGATGGTTGATCAAGGCTCTGGCGACAGCAAAACGCTGTTGTTCACCACCTGAAAGTTGTGCCGGTTTGTGGCTGGCACGCGATGACACGTTCAAAAAGTCAATGAGTTTCATGGCCTCATCGGTGGCTTCTTCCATGCTGCGCCCGGCAATGAGAGCAGGCATGCAGACATTCTCCAAGGCGGTGAATTCGGGCAGGAGGTTGTGGAATTGGAACACGAAACCCACATTTCGGTTACGGAAACGGGAGAGGGTTTTTTCGTCAAAGCCGATAACATCCACATCGTCATAGTATATATGGCCGCTGTCGGGACGCAGGAGAGTGCCAAGCAGCTGCAACAGCGTGGTTTTCCCTGCCCCGGAAGCGCCTACGATGCTCACCAGCTCGCCCTGCTGGATAGTGAGACTGATGTCACGAATCACCTGCAGAGAGCCGAACGACTTGTTGAGATTTTCTACTCTTATCATACCTCTTTGCCGTTAAGGAAAGTGCGAGCCACCTTGTTCTCGCCATAGGCGTAAGGCAGATATTCGTAGGTCGGTATGGGGGTGGTGATGTAGAAGTTGGCACGCTTGCCAACGGCTATGGAGCCGAGCATGTCGCTCACACCCATGGCGTAGCCGCTGTTGATGGTGGTGGCGTTGATGGCCTCTTCAGGCAGCATGCGGTAGTTGACGCAGGCAAAGGAGAGAATCAGCTGCATATTGCAAGAGGGGCTGGAGCCTGGGTTGCAGTCCGATGCCATAGCCACTGGCAGACCTGCATCCATCATCTTGCGCACGGGGGCATGCACCATATTGAGGAAAAAGGCGGCACCGGGAAGTACCGTAGGCATGGTCTCGGAGCCGAGGAGAGCCTCTATTTCGGCATCACCGGTATATTCCAAGTGGTCGCATGAGAGGGCATTATGGCGCACAGCACACTGTATGCCGCCACTATAGGCCAGCTCGTTGGCGTGTATCTTGGCACGCAGTCCGTATTTGGCACCTGCATCAAGCATACGGTCGGTGTCCTCGACGGTGAAGAACCCCTGGTCGGTAAATACATCGATATAGTCGGCGAGGCCTTCGGCTGCTGCTTGTGGAATCATTTCGTCGATAACCAAATCAACGAAAGCTTCCTGCCGTCCGCGATACTCCATGGGAATGCCGTGGGCACCGAGAAGTGTACTCTTGATGGTGAGCGGTGAAGTTTCTTTCAGTCGGCGGATGACGCGCAGCATCTTCATTTCCGCTTCGGTGGTCATGCCATAGCCGCTCTTGATTTCCACGGCACCAGTGCCAAAGGATATCATCTGTTCGAGACGCCCCATGGCATCCTCATAGAGCTGTTCTTCCGAAGCTTCCTGCACACGCTTGGCACTGTTGAGGATTCCGCCTCCGCGTTTGGCAATCTCTTCATAGGAAAGCCCGCGGATTTTGTCGATATACTCAATCTCGCGGCTGCCGGCATAGACAAGATGGGTGTGCGAGTCGCAGAAGGAGGGCAACACCATGCGCCCAGTAGCGTCGATAATAATGTCTGCATTTGTCTCTTTCAGTTCATCCATAGACCCGAAGGCGGCAAACTTGTCGTCCTCGATAATCAGGTATGCATTCTTAATGGTTTCCATCTGTGCCATATCCTTGCCACAGACGCGGAGCCTGGGCTGGCGTTCCACCTGCACCAACTCCTTGATATTCTTAATCAGTGTTCTCATATCTTGTTGTTATTTCATTTTACTTCCAATGACGGCAGGAACGAGAATTGACCCTACAGGAGTTATAGGTCTAATAGCTGTTGTTGTCCGTCGGTTTTCAGTTTGCCGAGGTGTTGGTATGCCAACGGGGTTGCTTCGCGGCCACGGGGTGTGCGCTGCAGGTAGCCTTCCTGTATGAGGTAGGGCTCATAAACCTCCTCGACGGTGCCTGCGTCTTCGCCCACGGCTGTGGCGATGTTGTTAATGCCTACCGGCCCCCCACGGAACTTGTCAATGATGGTGCTGAGGATTCGGAGATCCATCTCGTCGAGGCCGTTGCTGTCCACATTAAGGGCGCGGAGAGCATAGCGTGCAATATCCAGCGTGATGGTGCCGTCGCCTTTCACCTGGGCAAAATCGCGGACACGACGAAGAAGGAGGTTGGCAATACGGGGAGTGCCACGGCTGCGACGAGCAATCTCAAATGCCGACTCGGAAGTGATTTTGACCTGCAAAAGGGCTGCGGAACGGTTGACAATATGCGCCAATGTCTCGGCATCGTAGTACTGCAAACGGCAGTTAATTCCAAAACGGGCACGCAAAGGAGCCGTAAGCATGCCGGAGCGAGTGGTGGCACCTATCAGTGTGAAAGGTTTGAGATTGAGTTGCACACTACGGGCTGCGGGGCCGGATTCAATAAGGATGTCAATCTTATAATCCTCCATGGCGGAATAAAGATATTCCTCTACAACAGGGGAGAGCCGATGGATTTCATCAATAAAGAGGACATCGTTGGTGTCGAGCGATGTGAGCATACCGGCCAAATCGCCCGGTTTGTCAAGCACAGGGCCGGAGGTCATCTTGATGTTCACCCCCAGTTCGTTGGCGATGATATAGGAGAGCGTTGTCTTGCCGAGGCCGGGTGGCCCATGGAAAAGCACATGGTCGAGGGGTTCGCCACGCTGTTTGGCGGCACCTACAAAGATGCGGAGATTGTCCAACACCTGCCTCTGTCCGGCAAAACTGTCGAATCCCTTGGGTCGCAAAGCGCGTTCCACCTCGCGTTCCTGTGTCGTTTGGCTGTGGCCTGTAGCGTCTAAATTCGTGTTCATTCAAAAGAGCCTTTGAGTGTGCAAAATTACAAAAAAAATGTCACATAGATATTTTTTCTGTCCCGCATGATAATAAAAAGGATGTAACAGCGTTATAGTAACAGACAATAAAATATGTAGAAAAATGAGATCAATAATTGTAGGAACAGACTTCTCAAAGGGCTCATACATAGCTCTTGATTTGGCCATAGACATTGCCAACAAGATACATTGCGATATCAAAATAGTCTGGGCGAAACGCGAAAAACTGCTCATGGACGAAGAGCAACAGACGGTGATGAACCTCTTGGCCGAGGAGAAGCTGAAGCAACTGTGCAACGATTACCAGCCGCGAATGAAAAACGGCAAAGTACGCTGGGACATTTGTTCCGGCCGCGTGGCAGCAGTGATAGCCCGTGAAGCACGGCACGAGAATGCACCTATGATTGTTATCGGTACCAATGGCGCTTCGGGGTTCGAGAAATACTGGATGGGCAGTACTGCTGTGCGCATTGTGCAGGAAGCTCCCGTACCTGTTCTGACCATCCGCGAAGGCTTCAACTTCCACAAAGACCTTGAGCGCATCGTTGTGCCCATCCGTGTCAACGTCAACTCACGCCAAAAAGTCCCGCCTGCAGCAACGATGGCTAAACTTTTCGGCTCAGAAATACATCTGTTGGGACTTCAAGAGTCAACCGAAGAAGCCGCCCAACTGCGTGCCTATATGGTGCAGACGGCTGAATTCCTGGACCATGAGGGTGTACGTCATGTGGCCACGGTACAAAAATACACCAACTATAGCGATGCGGTGCTGGGCTATGCCGAAAGCATCAATGCAGACTTGGTAGTCATCAATACCGAACAAGACCGTATCATCTCTCAACTCTTCCTCGGCACCAATGCCCAGCAAATAGTGCACAACTCACAGTTCCCCGTGTTGTGCGTACATCCCGCCGATATTTTCACTTTCTCGAAGACATGAGCAGAGTTGTTGTTGTAGGAGCCGGTGCCGCAGGCATGATGGCTGCTATCGCCGCAGCAGAAAGCGGGGCAGAGGTTATCCTGATAGAAAAAATGGATCAAGCAGGCCGCAAACTGCGCATCACAGGAAAAGGGCGCTGCAACCTCACCAACACTGCCGCCATGAAGGACTTTATCGCCCACATCGGCCCCGATGGAAAGTGGATGCGCAACTGTTTTGCCCAAATGTTCAACACCCAACTGATGGACTTCTTCGAACAACGGAACGTTCCTCTAATCGAAGAACGTGGACACCGTATCTATCCACGAAGCGGCAAATCCCTCGACATTTTTCTGGCACTTATCAACGACCTTGAATCCAGGCGCAATGTAGAGATTCGCAAAAACTGTGCTGTGAAGAGCCTGACTGAAGACCGCCATGGAGTGAGGCTGCAAGACGGTACCACCATCCGGGGCGACGCGGTGATTATTGCTACCGGAGGCCTCTCCTACCCTACCACAGGTTCTACCGGCATCGGCTACCGTTTGGCCGAGGAAGCCGGACACAACGTGATTCCCCAGGTGCCGTCGCTGGTTTCCCTCACCTGCAACGAAGAGATACCCCAGGAGCTGATAGGCTTTGTGCTGAAGAATGTGGGACTGACCATCACCAATCCCGCCAACGGAGGGAAAAAGATATTCGAAGGATTTGGCGAGATGACATTCTGTGAGAACGGACTGGATGGGCCTATTGTTCTTTCGGCCAGCAGAATTGTCAGCCGCATGCTGCATAACGGCGAAACGCTTACTGCCCATCTTGATTTGAAACCCGCCGTAGAGGCCGAGACCCTCGACCGCAGGCTGATCGCCGACTTGAACGGGAACGGGACACGTCTGTTCCACGATGCACTGAGATTGTGGCTGCCGGCCGAACTGATACCGCTGGCACTGAAACGTCTGCACATTGAATATTACAAAAGGTTGAACCAAATCAACGGTGCCGAACGAAAGAGACTGCTCCATTTCCTGAAAGATGTGGAGTTCACCCTCAGCGACACCGGCGACTACGACACTGCCGTGGTGACACAAGGTGGTGTCGACACAAAGGAAATCAACCCTAAAACCATGGAGTCGCGACTTGTACCCGGCCTTTACTTTGCAGGCGAAGTACTAAATCTCGATGCCGACACTGGCGGCTACAATCTACAAATAGCCTTCAGCACAGGCTATGCCGCCGGCCGTGCCGCAGCCACTACTTCCTAAACCTCGTTCTGGAACTCGTCAACAGCGATGGTGGCAGTTTCCCATTCCTCCATTTTGGCATCGAGCGAGTCTTTTAAGGCCTGGTAGCTGGAGTAGAAGTCTTTGTCCTGCGAGTTGCCCGATGCAAGAATGGCCTCCTTTTTGGCTATCTCGCTTTCTATAGACTCTATCTCCTTCTCTATCTTCTCCACAATGCTTCGCAACTTGCGCAGCTCGCGTTCACGGACTTTGCTCTGTTCATAAGCCATCTTGCCTGCACTGACCTTTTCGACCGCAGACACCGGTGCAGCAGACATCTTGGCCTCTTGTGTCTCTTTGGTTTCAAGGAACTCGAAAATATCACCCCTGAACTCATGAACACCTCCGTCCCGGAATTCGTAAAGGGTCTCCGTCAATCCCTGTAGAAAGTCACGGTCGTGGGAGACAACAATGAGGGTACCCGTGTACTGCAACAAAGCATTCTTCAAAATATCTTTCGAATCCATGTCCAAATGGTTGGTCGGCTCGTCAAGCAACAACAAATTGGAGGGAGTGAGCAGCAGTTTGGCCAATGCCAGTCGGGCTTTCTCACCACCCGAAAGCACCTTGACCTTCTTCTCGCAATCCTCGCTGTCAAAAAGGAAACTACCCAAAATGTTGCGTATCTTCGGACGGATGTCGCCCGTGGCAATATCGTCAATCGTCTGGAAGACGGTCTTCTCGCCGTTAAGCATGGCCGCTTGGTTTTGGGCGTAATAACCCACCTGCACTTGTGCTCCAAGACGGAAACTGCCTGTGTAATCATTTATCTCGCCCACGATGATTTTCGCCATGGTCGACTTACCCTCGCCATTACGTCCTACAAAAGCCACCTTCATCCCCGAAGTCAGTAGGAAGTCAACCCCCTCAAACACCTGCAAATCGCCATAGGCCTTACCCAAGCCCTGCGCCTCAATCACTATCTTACCACTATGCGGGGCGGGAGGAAAACGGAAATGGATGCTTTCCGTGCTCACCTCGTCAATCTTCACCATCTCCATCCTGTCCAACATCTTGATGCGCGACTGCACCTGCTTGGACTTGGTCGCTTTGTAGCGGAAACGTTCGATAAAGGCTTCTATCTGCGCCACCTGTCGTTGCTGGGCAGTGAGCTGAGCCATCTGCGAAGCCCGGCGTTCCTGCATCTGAATGACATACTCGGAATAAGGGCACTTGTAATCATAAATGCGTCCTGCAGTGATTTCAATGGTACGTGTGGTGATATTGTCAAGAAAGGTACGGTCGTGCGACACCAAAACCACAGCCCCAGGGTAGTTCGACAGGAAATTCTCAAGCCACTGGATTGAGACGATATCCAGGTGGTTGGTGGGCTCGTCAAGCAACAAAAAATCCGGCCTTTGCAACAAAAGCTTAGCCAACTCCACACGCATCTGCCAGCCACCGCTGAACTCTGCCAGCAACCTGTTGAAATCGGTGTGTCGGAATCCCAACCCCAACAACACCTTTTCGGTCTGCTCCTGACGGCTACCACCGCCAAGCATGGCAATCTGTTCCGTCACATCGTTATGGCGGTTCAACAGCCGAATATAGTCGGGACTCTCATAGTCGGTACGATTGGCTATTTCATCGGTAAGGCGTTGCAGCAACGCTGTCAGCTCATCGATATGGCTGAATGCGGTCATAGCCTCGTCGATAACCGTGCGGGTGGAATCGGGCACCATCTCCTGTGGCAGGTAGCCCACCGTCTGACCCGAGGCAATCACCAGACTGCCCGTCTCGGGTTGTTGCCATCCGCAGAGTATTTTCAACAGCGTGGACTTTCCCGCACCGTTTTTCCCCACCAGACCTATACGGTCATGGTCGGAGATATTAAAAGTTACATTTTCAAACAAGTTAGTGCCAGTGAACTGGACCGAAAGATTGTTGATTGCAAGCATTGGAAGTGACGAATATTTAGAACCGTATCCCCGCAAGCTACAAACTTCATGCCCGACGGGATAACTATTCACATAAAAAAGGGTTGCCAACAGGGAAGGCAACCCTTATTTTTTACATCTGCCAGACTGTCCAGCCTTGGCATGGTAGCTTACTGCAGGTCGAAATTGACAGGCAAGTTAAACTGCGTACGGACGGGTTTGCCGCGTTGTTTGCCGGGTTTCCACTTAGGCATCAGCTTGACGACGCGAACAGCTTCGTTGCCGCATCCACCACCAATGTCACGCAGAATCTTCACCTGACCCACACGACCGTCTTTCTCAACAACAAACGAGACAAACACACGACCCGTGATGTTGTTTTCTTTAGCCAGCTGGGGGTACTTGATGTTGTCAGCAATGAACTTCGACAAAGCATCCAATCCACCGGGGAACTCGGGATCTTCCTCAACAACCAAGAAGACCTCTTCTTCCTCTTCCTGAACCTCTTCTTTCACCTCAACGCGAGTGAACTCCAAAGCCTCGTCGGCTTTCGACTCTGCATTAACGATACCGATTTCGTGGATGTCTTCAGCGTCGTTCTCAACAACGTTGAGCTCTGTAGCCACCACTTCAGGCTCTTCTGGGGGAGGAGGAGGTGTTTCTTCCGCCTCTGTTTGGATAATGTCGGCGTCAATCTCAATATCTGCGGTACGGGTGGAGACTTCTTTCACCTCTTTCTCGTACGACCGGACATTGAAAGCGACCAAGGCAGCAGCCAAAATGACCACCAATCCGATTTCAAGAAACAGACCTTTGCGATTTTCGAGGTCGGCCCTTGGGGTTTTCTTTGCTTCCATATTATTGATTTTTAAATTATTATTTTACTTTTTAAGAGTTCTCAACCCCTCTCTTTTCAACCGCTAAATTAGCAATTTTTCTTGAATTATCAACAATTCAATGTAAAAAAAAAGAAAAAAAAGGCATTTTTAACATTACCTCGAAAAAACTTCCACTCCGCCTCTTTCGGTTCCAAAAAAAAAGCGTATCTTTGCATTTTGTTATGGACAGCAGTCGATTCATCATATGCCGTGCATCGGCAGGCTCGGGCAAGACTTACACCCTTGTCCGCCAGTTTTTGTTTTTGGCCTTCTCAGCCCAAGAGCACGACATTCCTTCCCGTTTCAAGAAGATTCTGGCCATCACCTTCACCAACAAGGCGGCCAACGAGATGAAAGAACGCATATTGCGCGAACTGGACAATATCGCCGACCATGGTGCCGACACCCCCATGGGCAACGACCTCGCCTCCATGCTGCATTTAGACAGCAACACCCTGCAACGCTACGCCACCATCGTCAGGCAGGCCGTGCTCCACAACTATTCCGATCTCGCCGTATGCACTATCGACAGCTTCATGCATCGCATTGTCCGCACTTTTGCCCACGACCTCAATCTGCCCATGAACTTTGATGTACAAATCGACAACGACAACCTCATCCAAAGTGCCGTGGACGACCTCATGGCGCTGGCAGGTGCCGAAGGGCAAGAGGAACTGACCGAGATGCTTTGCGACTTTGCCGAAAGCCGCATGACCGACGGCAAAAGCTACATGATTGAACATGAACTCACCTCGCTTGCCGAAGAGCTCTTCAAAGAGCAGACCCCCTATTTCCTGAATCTCCTCAAAGACATTGACAGCCCTCAATTCCGCGACATTCACCACCGCATGGTGGCCGAAAACCGCGCCTATGAACGGCAGCTCAAAGCCCTTGGACAGCAAGCTGTGGACACCTTTGTCGCTGCAGGCCTGTCCGACACCGATTTCTTCCACAGCTCCTCCGGGGCGGGTGTCTATTTCCGAAAACTGGCCAATGGCATCATTGCCGAACCCAACAGCTACGTTCTGGCCTATCTTGAAGGGGACAAACTGGGCAGTGCCAAAAGCTCTCCCGCCATCCGCCAAGCATTGGCCGATGCAAAACCCGCCTTGTCGCAACTTTTCGAACAAATCCAACAATTGCGCTCCACCGGCGAAACGCTCTACAACACCCGCCAGCTACTGCTCAAAAACCTCTATTCTGTCGCCCTGCTCAACAAACTCCACCAACTCATCAACCAATACTCCAAAGAAAACGAATTAGTCCACATCTCCGAATTCAACCACCGCATAGCCGAAGTGGTGCAGGACGAACCCGCGCCATTCATCTACGAACGTATCGGCAACCGATACTACAACTATCTTATCGACGAATTCCAGGACACCTCACGCCTGCAATGGCAGAATCTCGTCCCCCTGCTCGAAAACGGTGTCGGCTCAGGCCACACCTCTCTTGTCGTAGGCGACGGCAAGCAAGCCATCTACCGTTTCCGCCAAGGCGACGTGGGGCAATTCATATCCCTGCCCCATGTCGACAATCCCGTCCACGGTCGCTTGCTCGAACAACCCGGCATCAGCACCATCCAACAACTGGAACACAACTTCCGCACAGCCCGCTCCATCGTCGAATTCAACAACCGGTTCTTCGAATGGGCCATCACCCAACGTTTCGCCGACAACCCCGAACTACACAATATTTATATAGGCGACGATGCCCAGCCCAGCCTCTACCAGCAACCCGTCAAAGAAGGCGGCTATATCCAATCCGGTTTCTACGACATCGACAAAGACCACACACCCCTCTGGGACGAAATGCTGGCCGATATACGAAATCTTGTCGACAACCTGAATCACAATCTGCGCGACATCACTGTCCTCGCACGCGACAACCGCACCCTTGCCGAAATCTCCACCCATCTCAACACCCACGGCATTCCCGTAGTCTCCAGCGAATCGTTCCTCCTCAGCCAAAGCCGCGCCGTAATGCTGATGCGCAGCCTGTTGCAATACCTCATCGACCCTACCGACCGCGTTGCCGCTGCCCGCGTGGTACTCTATCTACGCATACTTGGCAAAACCTCCCGCACCCTCGACACCGACTTTCTCAACCACCGCCAGCCCGTCAACCTCGACACTCTGTTGTCCAACGACGGCCTTACCCTCGACACCGACCACCTTCGGTCGCTGAGCCTCTACGACTGTTGCGAGGAGATGTTGCGCATGCTGCAACTCGACGGCATCGAAACCGCCTACACCGCCACCTTCCTCAACATCGTGGCCAAATATGCCAGCAGCCACCGCCACGACCTTGCCGAGTTCATCCAATGGTTCGACGAACAGAAAGACCGTCTCTCCACCAACACCGCCACCGACCTCGACGCCGTCCGCCTCATGACCATCCACAAAGCCAAAGGCCTCGAATCGCCCGTCGTTCTCTACCCCATCCTCAACAAACGCAACCTCCAAGACAGCATCTGGGTTCAAATCGAGCCAACCGCCGACATGCCGCTACCCGCCAGTCTCGTACACCCTACACAAGGCAAACCCACCCTTTTCGACACCCAATACGACGACGAACGACGCAAGTCCGACATGGATCGTATCAACGTGCTTTATGTCGCCCTCACCCGCCCCAAAGAGAAACTGTTTCTCTATTGCCAGAAACCAAAAAAAGAAGGCACTACAGACTATACCTCGCTGCTCGCCGACTACCTCGACACCCGTACCGACACTTTCGATGTCCGCCCTGATGTGTGTGCCATCGGCAACAACACCCCAAAACAGCAGTCCTCCGCTCAACAATCCCTCACCAACACCCGTCAACTCCATTCTACCCTCTTCCCCGACTGGACTTCGCGCATAGCCATCGCCGAACAGTCTGCACAACTCTTCACTCAACTCGACAACCAAGCCGTCCGCCACGGCAACCAAATACACGAACTCCTCTCACTCGTCCAGAACAGCAACGATGTGGACAATGCCCTCACACTTTACGCCTCGCGCAACCGCCTCGACCCCGACACCACCCAAGCCCTCTCGCTTACCCTCCACCGCATGATGCAACAACCCGGCGTAGCCCGCTTCTTCAACCCTGCACATACCGCCAAAAATGAATGCAACATTGCTTGGCGCAACAGCGTCATCCGTCCCGACCGCATTGTCTTCACTCCCCAAGCCGTCTGGGTCATCGACTTCAAAACCGGCCAGCCTCTCGACGAGCACCGCACCCAAGTACTCAACTATTGCCAAGCCCTCAGCGACATGGGGCACCCCGTCGTCGAAGGCTACCTCCTATACATCACTCCCGACGGCACCCGCATCCAGCCTTGCCAATAATTCCCTCCTGCCTCGCACATAACCAGCCACAACCTCGACGCTGGACAATCTCATCGTTTCCATCGACTCGCCATTAAATTGCCTCGAGAGGCAAAGTCTCAATAACCCCGCATGGCATTTACACTTCGGTGGGGTTAACCCTCCGGCACGTTTACCCGACACCTATAATTTGTCATTCCCCTGCTCATCGGAGAACACATAGCTTTGTGCCCATTTCTTTTCAACCACTTCAACCACACACCTTTTTCCGCGAATCACCCCCAACCAGCACCCAAGTCCCTTTCGCACTGCCCAGAGTCCGCTCGTTCACCCACCCTTCGACCTCCGTTCTACCTCAGTTCTCCTTTTGAAATGGGAGAACGATGGGAGAACTGAGGACTAAGGTGCGGAAGAAGAACGGCCGAACCTATACCGGCCATCGAGACGGAAATCAGAATAAAACAGTTGTTATCAGACTCTCCATCCCGCATGTCCCCACTTTGCGCCTGAACGGCCTCTGGCAGAGGCCTGCTTGACCCAACGACTGATTTGGGTTAAACTAAACCCAGCGGCCGATTTGGGTTCGACGACGGACTGCATTTTGTCCCCTTCCGAAGGAAATATCCAGTCCCGACGCAAGGAAATATTTTGTCATTTCAAAAAAAAAATGTATCTTTGTTTGCTTAATTGTTGATAATAGAAAGACACAAAACAATGGAAGACAATAAATTATTCAGCGAATTCCCCCCAGTTTCAACCGAAAAATGGGAAGAAGTCATCAATAAGGACCTGAAAGGTGCCGATTACGAAAAGAAACTTGTCTGGAAGACCATCGAAGGTTTTAAGGTGAAGCCGTACTACCGTGCCGAAGACCTTGAGAACCTCGAATATCTGAACAGCAACCCCGATCAGGCACCCTACACCCGCGGCAAACACGCCGACAATAATGTTTGGGACATCCGGCAGGACATCAAGGCCAATACCCTCGAGGAGGCCAACACCCTTGCCCTCGAAGCCCTCAACCGCGGCGCCAACTCCTTAGGGTTCTGCGCCTGCAAGGTGGAGACCGTCGAGCAGATGCGGATTCTGCTGAAAGACATCCATCCAGAGGCTTGCAAAATCAACTTCAATTGCAGCAAGAATTTTCTCAACACCCTCCAGCTCTTCCTCCAAGTGGTAAAAGAGGGCGGTTATGATCCTGCCAAAGTTTACGGCAGCTGCAATTTCGACATTTACGGTCGTGCACTTCTCCACGGCGACTATCGCAACGGTGAGGAAGGCGACTATAAAGAGGCTGTCGAGTTGGTACGTTTTGCCAAAGAGAATCTGCCTAACTTCCGTGTTCTCGCCGTCAACGGACGCTATATCCACAATGCCGGTTCCAGCATCGTCCAAGAGTTAGGATTTACTCTCGCCTCCGCCAACGACCTTGTGTCTCATCTCACCGACTGCGGTCTCGCCCTTGAGGATGTGGCCAAGAACCTTGTCTTCAATTTTGCCACGGGAAGCACCTACTTTATGGAGATTGCCAAGATACGCGCCGCCCGCATGCTGTGGAGCAAAATCATGGAGCAATACAAACCCCAGTGCGACTGCTGCCTGAAGGTGTTCATCAACGCCACCAGTTCGCTTTGGAACAAATCCATCTTCGACCCCTATGTCAACATGCTCCGCACCACCACCGAGACCATGTCGGCCGCCATTGCGGGTGCCGACAGCATAACCACCAATCCCTTCGACATTGCCTTTAAGGAGTCCGATAGTTTCGGCTACCGCATAGGCCGCAACCAACAGCTCCTCCTCAAAGAAGAGAGCTACATGGACAAGATTGTCGACCCCGCAGCAGGCAGCTACTATATCGAGAACCTCACCGACAGCATTGCCCAGTATGCATGGCAGCTATTCCTCGCTGTTGAGGAGCAGGGCGGTTTTGCCAAGGCCATTGCCAACGGCTATGTCCAGACCGAGGTGGAGAAGACTGCCGCCCAACGCGACATGGACATCGCCACCCGCAAGACTACCATTCTTGGCACCAACCAATATCCCAACCTTCTCGAGAAGATGGGCGACAAGATTACCAAGGAGACCCGTTGCTGCAACAAGTGTGCATGCACCAATGAGGAAACTCCCATCAAACCGCTCCGCCAGTATCGTGGTGCCGAGGCTTTCGAAAACCTGCGTCTGGCTACTGAGCGCAGCGGCATCCGTCCCAAGGTATTCCTGCTCACCTACGGCAATCTGGCCATGCGCAAAGCACGCTCGGGTTTCGCCACCAATTTCTTCGGTGTGGCCGGATACGAGATTATCGACAACCCCGGATTCAAGAGCGCTGACGAAGGTGTCAATGCCGCCCTTGAGGCCAAGGCCGACATTGTGGTGCTTTGCTCAAGCGACGACGAGTATGCCGAAATCACCGAAGCCGCCTGCCAAGGTCTCAAAGGCAAGGTGAAGAGCATCGTCCTCGCCGGTTTCCCAAAAGAAATGGTCGATACGTACAAAGGCTATGGCATTGACGAGTTTATACACGTCAAGACCAATGTTCTTGAATGTCTCACCAAGTTCCAGAAATTATTCGGCATCGGGCAAGAGTGAAATCAATGCCGAGACTTGACAGGTACATTCTGCTGAAGTACCTGAAGACTTTCCTAATGGCGATGGCACTTATCATTGTCATCGTCATTACTTTCGATGTTTCGGAAAAACTCGACGACTTCCTCGGCGGCCATGCGCCGCTGGGGGAGATTGTTTATCGCTACTATCTTAATTTCATCCCCGGGTTCGTCAACCTGTATAGTCCCCTCTTCATCTTTATCAGCGTCATCTTCTTTACCTCGAAGATGGCAGGCAACACCGAGATTATTGCCATCCTCGGTAGCGGCATAAGCTATCGGCGACTCATGCGCCCCTATTTATATGGTGCTGTCATAGTGGCTATTGTGGTTCTCGTTTTCGGCAATTATCTCATCCCCGTCAACAACCGTTCCCTTGCCTCTTTCGAGAGCGAGTATATCCACACGCGGAAGCAGAGCTACTTCAACAATATCCACTTCCAAGCCAAACAAGGCGTACAGGTCTATGCCGAGAGCTATGATGCCAAGACCCTCAGGGTGAACCGCTTCCATCGCGATGTATACGACGAGGAATACCGTCTGGTGGACCGCATTGCCTCCTCCAGCATCCAGTATGACACTGTCACCGGCAAATGGGATTGCGTCGATTTTGTGCATCGCACCATCGACGGGGACAAGGAACACCTGAGCCGAAGCGGCCAGTCGCAACGCGCACTGGGCATCAGCCCCGACGACTTCAATTGGGCATCGGACGACATCACCACCATGAACTCGACAGAGCTGTATCACTATATTGTCCGTGAAAAGATGAGAGGTTCCACCACTGTTGTGGCCGCAAAAATCGAGTTTTACCAGCGGTTGCTCAATCCTTTTGCCATCATTATTATGACCTTTATCGGACTGGGGGTCTCCAGCCGCAAGACCCGCGGCGGCATAGGGGTGCACCTTGCCGTGGGCATCACCCTCGCCTTTGCCTTCATTGTTTTCATGAAGGTCTCCACGGTCTACGCTATCTTTGGCACCCTCAACCCCTTTGTGGCCGTCCTGCTGCCCCAAGCTGTCTTTGGCATCATCGCCGCAATAATGATACACACGGCTCCGAAATAGTAACTATGCACCGATAGAAGAACTATTAAAAAAAACAATACTCCACCAATGACCATAAAAGAAATAGAAGAAACCATCATCGACGAGTTTGCCTGCTTTGACGAGTGGCTCGACAAATACGCCTACATCATCGATCTGGGCAAACAGTGCCCTGTCATCGACGAAAAAGACAAGACCGAGAGCAACCTCATCAAAGGCTGCCAAAGCCGCGTATGGCTCAGTTGTGAGCACCGTGACGGACGTCTGTGGTTCAAAGCCGACAGCGACGCTGTCATCACCAAGGGCATTATCAGCCTTCTTATCCGCGCCCTCGACGGACAGACACCGAAGGACATCCTCGACGCCGACCTTGCCTTCATTGACCAGATAGGCCTCAAGGAGCATCTCTCCCCTACCCGTTCCAACGGCCTCACCTCTATGGTGAAGCAGATGAAGCTCTACGCCCTCGCTTTCTCGCAGAAGCAATCATGACCCTTTGTCCCCGATTCTTAACCCTTAATTAGCAATACCCGCCATGCAACCCACCAAAGAGACCCTCCGCGATGCCATCGTCAATTGTCTGCGCAACATCTACGACCCTGAGATTCCCGTCAACATCTACGACCTCGGGCTCATATACAAGATAGACATCGACGACGACTTCAACGCCAAAATCCTCATGACCATGACTGCCCCCGACTGCCCGGAGGCTGAATACATGTTCCAAGAGGTGAAGCAGATGGTCGGCTACATTCAAGGCATCAAGACTGTAGATGTAGAACTTACCTTCGACCCACCATGGGATTTCAACAATCTCAGCGACGAAGTGAAACTCGAACTGGGTCTGATGTAAATCCTAACCTATCTGTCCCCGCTGTCAAACCCATACTCACATCCCTGTGACTTTCCAAGCCATATTCAGCCGCGCGCACCGTCGTTTCGTCAGAAAGGAGGCTCCATCACAAAGCACCTCGCTCAACAACATGGCGTGGAAGCGTTTCTGTCGAAACAAACTCTCTGTGGCCAGCCTTGTGGTCATCGGGTTTTTCGTATGCATAGCCTTGCTGGGATACCTTATCACCCCCGACTCTACCCCTTACTGCAATCAGCAGTATCTTGAACTGGCCACCCTCAAGCCTTTTTCGCGCATTGAATTCACCTATGTCGACGATGGCCTGCCTGCCGAGCAACACAATTTCCTGCACACCATGATTCACGGCCACCAGCTGGACTACACTGCCATCCCCACCTATCGCACCACGGTTGTGGGCGACAGCATCGACATCGAGGCCTATACCGGCTCTTCGCCCAACAACGGTCAGGTGCGCCGCGTGGCACGCAGCCAGGTAGTGGAGCAAGATACCCGGACATTCCTGTTCGGCACCGATGGGTATGGCCGCGATGTGCTGAGCATGATCATGATTGGCAGCCGGGTCAGCCTTTCGGTCGGTTTCATTGCCGTACTTATTGCCCTTCTCATTGGCATCACCCTTGGTGCCCTTGCCGCCTACTATGGCGGATGGGTCGACAATCTTATCACGTGGTTCATCAATGTGGTGTGGTCCATTCCCACCGTCCTGTTAGTCATAGCCATCACTTTTGCTTTGGGCAAGGGATTCTGGCAGGTGTTTATTGCGGTGGGGCTCACTATGTGGGTGGACATTGCCCGTGTGGTGCGTGGACAGGTATACAGCATAAAAGAGAAAGAATATGTCGAAGCAGCCCGCGCCCTTGGCATCAGCACCTTCCGAACCATATTCCGGCACATACTGCCCAACATATCGGGTGCGGTGATTGTGGTGGCCGCCTCCAATTTTGCCAGTGCAATACTCCTTGAAGCCGGCCTCAGTTTCCTGGGTATAGGGGTACAGCCCCCCATGCCATCGTGGGGCACTATGGTCAAGGAGAACTACAGCTACATTCTCCTCGACAGTGCCTATCTCCCCCTCTTGCCTGGATTGGCCATTATGATTCTCGTCCTCGCCTTTATGCTCCTTGGCAACGGCATCCGCGATGCCCTCGACATAAAAGCATAAGACACTATACCCAAAGCCCACTCTAATCAAAAAAAATACTAAAAAATACATAAAAGAACGCTATTAATAAAAAAAGTCGTACATTTGCAAAATGTTAGTAATAGGAATACATAAACAAAATCAATCTTAAATAATTTAAAATCAACACAAAACATGAAAAACGTAATTAAACTCCTCAGCATGATGCTGGTTGCTGGCGCTGTTATGGTCAGCTGCGAGAAACCCGTTGACAATCCTGTACACCAAACCCCCAAGTACACCATCACTGTTACCGCTAACAATGATGCTTATGGTACAGTATCCGGCGGCGGCACCTACGATTCCGCAGCTACCGCGACCCTCACCGCCACTGCTAACGAGGGCTACAAATTCGTCAACTGGAGCGACGGCAATGCCAACAACCCCCGCATCGTTACCGTTACCGCTAACGCAAGCTACATGGCCAATTTCGAAGAGTTGGCTGGTGTAAATGTTTCTTTCGGTGACCTCAACTGGGCTGCCCAGTATGTTAATTGCAGATATTTCCCCAACGCCATTCTCGTGGCTGCTACCCCAAATGCTGCTTCCGACCAATATCCTATTGTCCAGCTGGTAAACATATGGCAGGGCGGCAGCCCCAGCACTGGCAGCTACACTGGCTCTCATAACTACGATTCCCAAGGAGTCCGCAGAGAAGGCGCTTACCTCTATTACTTTGACGTTGAGGATGACTTCCTCCAACTCACCTATCAAGACGGCAGCACCGAACTCGTAGGTGACTGGTGGAGCAAAGAAATCACCCTCAACATCACCACCCTCGATGCCGATGCCATGAACCTCAGCCTCATCGCCAACGCCACCATGGCACACGCCTCTGAATTGTTAGAAGGCGCCAGTTGGAGCGACTGCACTACCCGTTCCCTCACTCTCAACGTCATCAACCAAAGCATGACCGCTAACAAGGCAAGAGTGGCTGGACACAACACTGCCAAACTTGTCCGCTAATCAACAAAGTAAGTGTATAACCTTTTTAACACAACAAAAATGAAAAAGACTGTTAAGGTTTTATCACTGGCTCTCGTTGCCATGGCTTTTGCCACAGCATGCAACAACAATAATGCCCCCGAGGAGTCCATTGACACTATGGTTCCCGTAGTAGACAGTATTATTGAGGAAGTCATTGACACCACTCCCGTTGAGGAAGTTGTTGTAGACGAACCCGTTAAGAAAGCCACTCCTGCCCCCAAAAAGGCTAAAAAAGAAGAGCCCAAAACCGAAGTGAAGGTTGATGCCAGCAAAATGACTATCAACACCAACCAAGGTTCCGCCACAATCTCGAGCAACGGCGTATCCACCAAAGGCAAGAAAGGTGAAGCCAAAGTCGACGCAGGCAAAATGACCATCAACACCAATGGCGGCGGTTCCGTATCCGCTGGCAACGGTAGCCTCACTATTAAGCAATAATTTTTTCTTAACTGATAACAGAATAAGAGTCTGGGGAATATCCCAGACTCTTATTTATTCAATCAAAACGACATGAAATACTATACATTGATTACCGTAGTCTGTTTGCTTCTGCTTAGCGCATGCAACAGCGACAAAAAAGAAATACGAACCAATGCCCTCGGATACCTACAAGCCACAGGGAATTATCTAATTGACGAGGCCATGCCCTATGCTACAAAAGAGACGCAAGAAACCACCCTTGCTTTCCTTCGCGACAAACTGATACCCATGACCCCTCAAGACTATATCAAATCCAACACTCCTGCAACCATCGTGATAGACGATATTGCCATCCAAAACGACACTGCATACGTAAAATACACTAAAAACACTCCTATAAAAACCCTTGAGAACGAAATAATGTTAGTGCAAGAAAACGGACAATGGCTGGTATATGTCCCCCTTGTACTTCCCGATACCACACATTCATTTGTTGGAAAGGCAGAATTGAAACCAATGAAAGATTCGGTAACAGAATAGCAACTCCCCATCATAACCGAAACACCTCATGTCCTATTCTGACGGAGAGACTATCAGCTGGCGGTCGAAACGCGCCAATATGGAGTCGTGCACCCGTTGCAAAACGGCTGGATGACGGGTGTACCACTCTAAGCTGTGCTCAAATTCTTCGCGACTGATAGCATAGGAGGTGAACAGACTGTCGTAGGAGGCTATCATTTCGGGATGCAGTGTGTCGTACATATGTTCCGTCTCCACCGCAAAATATCCTTCCAAAAGATAGGCATCCTGCATAAATTCGGTCATTTTTTCCTCACCTATCACATCATCAGGAATCTTATCGTCATTGCATCCCGCAAAGAGTGTAGCTGCAGTCAAAAAGAGTGTCAACAAGGTATATTTCAATCTGTTCATTGCTTCAATTATTGTCATGTTCATTTTGCAAAAATACATTTTTTTGGCTTTACAGCAAAAAAATATTTGCCATGTCGCAAAAAGTTCGTATCTTTGCAAACGATTTTGAGACCTACATCTGGCTCATAAAACAACACAAGGGAGTATAGCTCAGTCGGTTCAGAGCATCTGCCTTACAAGCAGAGGGTCATTGGTTCGAATCCAATTACTCCCACAAAGGAAGCAGCAGGAGACATTTTTTCTGCTGCTTTTTTTTATAAATCCCGCTCTACGACATATACTGTCTGCCACTGCCTACACACTGCAAAAAAATATTTATTCATAAATAGTGTTAAAAAAACGTAACAAAATCGATTTTTTGTGTCTTATAGAGCGAACGGAATACAAATATTATAGGAAAATAACATTAAAACATTAATAATCATGAAAAAACAAGCATTCCTCATCATTTGTTTGTTCCTGATAACAGGGATGCGGGCACAAATTTCCCCTTGTCCGGGACTCAAAAACCCTGCAGCCTTCACCTCAGGTTCCACATTCGGCGAATATGTGGGTTTCTATTCTGGACAGGTTGGAACAAAATCTGAAATTACACCCAATGCTATTACAGGAGTAACCGGAATCAGTCTGGACCCAAACATTATTCCGGCAGGTCAGCTGGCCAATACCTCCGACAATGGAACTTCCTCCTATTGCGGTTCCAATCTTGACCCCAGCAAACAGTTCCGAATCATGTCCGTCACTGATGGTCCCGGTACCGGTAGCAATCAGGGCAAAGACCCGTCAGTGAACTATGCACTGCCCTATTGCCCCACTTCTTTCGACCCGTCATTCGTAAGATCCATTCGTCTCGGCAACTGCCAAGTCTCCGACCATGCGGAGGCACTCTATTACACCATGGACGTGAATGTGCAGAACGCATTGCTGTTTATTTACTATAGCATCGTGGTGCAGGCTCCCGGCCACAGCACTGCTGCCGACCCGTCTTTTATCGTCCGTGTTTGCCGTGAAAACACGAACCACCAATGGGAGCAAATCAGCGACACCCTTTGCTACGCTGTCAGCAGTTACGGTTTAAGCAATGGCGTGAATGGCTGGCACCAATACAATGGTTCTGGCGGTAACGGTTTCTACCGCGACTGGAACAAAGTAGCCATCAACCTCAACAGATACCTTTGGGAACGTGTGCGCATTGAAATCTATATGGGTGACTGCGCATGGTCAGGCCACTACGGCTACTGCTATGTCGCCGGCGACTGCCGTGCTATGGAAATTGCCGCCTCTGGCTGCCCCGCAGGCTCCTCCAACGTACTTGACACCCTTCGCGCCCCCGATGGCCTCAGCAACTATGTTTGGTACAAGAGCAACGTCGACGGTTCCTTCATCAACTCGCTTACCTCCGTCGACCCCAATATCAACTTCACACGGCTCACCCCCCTCAACAGCACCAACAACACCTACCCCTGCGTCGCTGAAGACTTCATGGTCACCGAAGGCGAGGGAGCTGGCGACCTCACCAACAATATGGTCTTCCGCTGCGACATGACCTCTTCCATGGATCCTGCCAAGCCTTTCGTCTCCAAGTTGTATGCCCGTGTCATCAACACCAAACCCCTCATGGCCGTCGACACTGTCAAGAACTGCAGACACGAAATCATGTTCATCAACAACAGTTTCGTCCCCAACAACCGGGACGGCTGCGATATCCCCAACACCAAATGGTGGTTCTACAACGGTGCTCAACTTGACTCCCTCATTGGCGACAGCGTCTCCTACCAGTTCGACTCCATCGGCACCTACCAGTTCAAAGTCCGCTCCTTCTTCCGCCAAGACCACGACTGCTACAGCGACAGCACCTACACCGTCTTTGTCCTCGGTCCCCCTGACACCAAAATCGAAGCCTCCGCTCTCGAGGTCTGCGACTCCGAAATCGTCGTCCTCCGTGATGTCACACCCGGCTC
>DBXQ01000048.1 GCA_002309955.1 Bacteroidales bacterium UBA1208 | reverse complement strand
ATCCGTGGTTTATGATGCTGCTGTTCCTTGTGGCGGGCATCAGCAGTCGCTATGCTCTCCACCCGGTGTCCAGGCTGACAATAAACGCCTCAAGGGGACAATGGTTCAAGAAACGCACGCGCCAACTACTTGTCCCTGCCACGATAGGCCTGTTTGTCTTTCAATGGATGACGGGCTATTTCAACACCCAGATAGCGGGTGTGGCGCAGGGCATCCCAAATCAGATTGCCTCCATCCCCGCCGGTCCTATCCGTTATATGGCATGTGCTTTTTCAGGCATCGGCCCGCTGTGGTTTATTCAGGAGCTGTGGNNGCTGTGGGTGTTCTGCTTGCTGCTGACTATTATCGTCGCCATTGAGCGCGACCGCCTGTACAATGCCGTTGGCCGTCTGCTGCAGTCCACGCGAGGCTGGTCCAAGCCCTGCCGTTTGGCGCTCCTACTGGTGGGTGGATTCCTCCTTATCTGGGCAGGGGCACAGGGCTCCATCCCCCACCCCGCCGAACACAGCGCCCAAGGGTTGTGGAACCTCTACCGCCCGGCTGCCTATTTCGTCCCCTTCCTCATGGGCTATTACCTCTTCTCGCGCGACAGCGTGCAGCGTTTCCTGTCACGCTATGCTTACTGGCTGCTTGTGCCGGCGGTTGCTGCGGGTGTGGCACTAACCCTTGCCACTTGGGGCGAGGACAACACCGCACCGCTCTACCTGATGCACTGGAGCACCAACCTCTTTGCCTGGCTGGCAATCCTTGCCATGCTGGCCTGCTTCAAGGCCTGGGCCGACCGCACCACGCCTTTTGCCACCTACATGACCCGCAGCAGCTATGGCATCTACATTGTCCACTACCTTATCATTGCCGCCCTCGGCTATATGCTTAAGCTCTACACCTCCCTGCCGCCTGTGGCCGACTATCTCATATTGCTGGTGGCAGTCTTCACCCTCTCCCCCGCCCTATACGAGCTGCTGCGCCGCATCCCCCTGGTCCGCTGGGCAGTCTTAGGCATAGGCAAATCCAATCAGAGTAATCCGAGTAATCCGAGTAATCTGAGTACTCCGACAAATCAGCAATAAATAAAAACAAACAATACCATGTCAGAAATCCTACGAATCGAAGGCTTGAGCAAGACCTTCACCCTATCGCGCAAACAGCAGCGGTTGGAGCGCACCAACGCCCGGCACAAGGTGGCGGTGGACGACCTGACGCTCACTGCCAACCGCGGCGAGATTTTCGGCCTTCTGGGTCCCAACGGAGCCGGCAAGACCACCACCCTGCGCATGCTGGCCACCCTCATCAAGCCCGACCGCGGCGACGCCTGGGTAGACGGCAGCAGCATTGTCAGCCAGCCCGAGGCTGTGCGCGGCAAGATTGCCTTCCTCACCAGCGAACTGAAGCTGGAGGACTTTTTCACGCCCAACTATCTCTTCAACTTTTTCAGCGATCTGCACGGCGTGGACCCCTCCACTGCTGCCGCCCGCAAGAGGGCGCTCTTTGAACGCTTCGGCATCAACAAGTTTGCCGAGGTGAAGGTGGCCAACCTCTCCACCGGTATGAAGCAGAAGGTGAGCATTGTCATCTCGCTGGTGCACGACCCGGACATCATCATCTTCGACGAGCCCACCAACGGTCTCGACGTCATCACCGCCCGCACGGTGACGGACTACCTGCAAGAGCTCCGCTCCGAGGGCAAGACCATCATCCTCTCCACCCATATCTTCAGCTTGGTGGAACGCCTGTGCGACCGCGTGGGCATCATCATCGACGGCCGTCTGTCGGCCTGTGGCACCCTCGAAGAGGTCTGCAACGGCCTCACTATCGAAGACCGTTTCTTTGAACTTTACAAAGCACAGAAAGGAGACGAAGAATGAAAAAGCGCAACAACACCTGGACAATCATCCGCAAGGAGTTTGCCCGTTTCTTTGGCGACCGCCAGCTGGTGTTCACCACCGTCATTATGCCCGGTCTGCTCATCTATCTTATCTATAGCCTCATGGGTGTCGGCATCCGCAATATGGAGACCCAAGGCGAACAGGACGTGGTGACTGTCCGTGTGGAGAATATGCCCCCAAGCGTGGCTCAGCTCCTCGCCACGCTGGACAGCAGTATCGCCCTCGTGCAGCAGCCCGTCGGCCAAGCCGACATCGACGCCCTGCAAGACAAGGAAATCAACGCTGTACTGATGCGTTTCCCCGCAAACTTCGACGACCTCGTTGCCTGCTACGACCCCACGGGCGGACAGCCGGCTCCCAATGTAGAGATATACTACAACTCCACCAACAACGCCTCCGACCGCGTGTTCACCATCATGGAGTCGGCCCTCAACGCCTATGAAGACGGCATGGCCAACCGCTTCGACATCAACCGTGCCGACGAAGAAGGCCAGACCTTCAACCAAGCCAGCGACGACCAAGTGCTGGGCGACATCCTCTCCAAGCTCCTCCCCATGCTCATCATCATGATGCTCTTCAGCGGTGTGATGGCCATAGCCCCCAGCAGCATCGCCGGTGAGAAGGAACGCGGCACCATTGCCACCCTCCTTGTCACCCCCATGCGACGCAACGAGCTGGCCATCGGCAAGATTGTCTCCCTCAGCTGCATCGCCCTGCTCAGCGGCATCAGCAGTTTCGTCGGCATTGCACTCTCGCTGCCTAACATGATTGCGGCAGGCGATGGCATCGACATCCCCTTCAACTACACCACCAGCGACTATGTCGCCCTGCTGTTGGTCATCTTTGCCTCGGTGCTGGTCATGGCCTCAGCCATCAGCCTGCTCTCGGCACTGGCCAAGGATGTGAAGAACGCCGGCACCATGATCACCCCCTTCATGCTCGTCATCATGCTGGCAGGCCTGCTGCCCATGTTCCAAACCGAGACTGTACACAGCCTCGTCAATTACTTCATCCCCTTCTACAACTCTATCCAGGTGATGGCCGACGTCTTTGCACATTCGCTCAACTGGACCGCCCTGTTCATCACCCTCGGCTCGAACATTGTCTATACCGGCATAGCCATCTGGGGGCTCACCCGCATGTTCAACAGCGAGAAGGTCATGTTCTCAAAATAATATCTGAATAATCGGAGTACTCCGAATATTCAGAGTACTCCGAACAAATAAGGAAACAATATCATGAAAAATGTCAAGCTTTACATCGCCATAGCTTACGGTCTCATCTGGGCCGCAGGCTTGGCCTTATATCTGTCGGGGGCCAAAGTTGCCTCCTATTCGGGTGCTGCCCCCTGGCTGGTATCCCTCTGCATGTTCTTCCCTTTGGTGGCGACGCTCATCTGCCAGAAATCTTCCAAGGAACCCCTGCTACGGGGTATTGGCATCAGATGGAAGATCAACCGCTGGTGGTTCTTTGGCTGGTTCACCTTCCCCATTGTCGCGCTGCTGACGCTGCTGTTCACCCATTGGATAAGCGGCATCGACACCCACACCGAAGCCTTGCAGACGTTAGGCGAAACAATGCCCATCGGTCCTGCGGGAGCGGTGGCCTTCACCCTCCTATCGGGCTTGTTGGCAGGAGCCACCATCAACGCCTTCTTTGCCTTCGGCGAGGAAGTGGGCTGGCGCGGATACCTGCTCAAGCAGTTCAAAGGAAAGTCGTTCCTCGGCACCGCCGTCGTCATCGGCATCATCTGGGGCTTGTGGCATGCGCCGCTTATCCTCATGGGACACAACTACCCTCAGCATCCCCAATGGGGTGTACTCTTGATGGTGGTAGTGTGCATCCCCATGAGCTTTATCATCCAGTATTTCCGCATCAAGAGCGGCTCCGTCATCGTGGCAGCAATCATGCACGGCACCTGCAACGCAGTGGCGGGCACAACGATGCTCTTTGTCGGCCTTGACCGATTCAACGACCTCCTCGACGGAGCCTGCGGCCTTGCCGGCATGCTTGCCATGCTGGTGGTCGCCGCGGTCATCTTCCTCTTCGACCGCTACGTCACCCGCGAGCGCATCTGCACCTCGCCCCTCAATCTCGACACAATAAAAAAGGATCAGACTCGTTAATACGGCATGAAACACTCTCGACGAAACCTGTCGCTGACCCTGCTCGCCCTGTTGCTGCTGAGTTTACTTGCCTCATGCAGCAACAAGGGCGTGCACATGCCCAAGCACCGCAAACGCCGCCACTGCGACTGTCCTACCTTCGCCTACACGACACCGCAGCACTCCACAACAGAAGATGGAACAATCCTATATTGA
Organism: Bacteroidales bacterium UBA1208; assembly: GCA_002309955.1. Taxonomy (GTDB): domain Bacteria; phylum Bacteroidota; class Bacteroidia; order Bacteroidales; family P3; genus Colimorpha. The sequence continues at coordinate 7,017 of DBXQ01000048.1, read as the reverse complement.
CAATTTCAAAAAAGGACTTGCCAAATACGTCCCCGCTGAAGCCGTCAACCCCCTCTTCGACTTCATGGCCGAGCATAAGGTACACCTCCATATCACCCGCGAGCGGTATTCAAAACTGGGCGACTACCGCTGGCCCTGGCCAGGGCACCCCTTTCACGAAATCAGCGTCAACGGAAACCTCAATCCCTACCATTTCCTCCTGGTACTGCTGCACGAGATGGCTCACCTCGACACCTGGCTGCAATACAAAAACTTCATCCAGCCCCACGGCCATGAATGGCAAGCCAACTACGCCCGACTAATAAACCTTTACCTTCCCCTCTTCCCTACCGACGTATCCTTCCTCTTGCAACGCTACACCGCCCGCATACCCCTCAGCCGCACCATCGAGAAACAGATTGACGCCCAACTCCGGCACTACGACCCCGACTACACCCCCTCACAAGACATTACTCTAAACGACCTCACCCCAGGCACACGCTTCCACATTGCATCCCGTCCCGAACACCACTTCCAAGCCCTCGAGAAACGTCGCACCCGTTGGATATGCCTCAACATCGCCGACGGGAAGAAATACCTTGTCAGCGGCACAGCCGTCGTCGTGACGGAGTAAACATGTTTTTACCCAAATCAGTAATTAAAGATTAACACTGTCAGTCGCCCTCTTGGAACAGGGAGAGCACCTGGCCTACTTTTGTGTCAAGTGGCTGGGTGCCATCAATCCAGTGGATGGGGATGCCTTGGCGTTCCATGCGGCGGAACCAAGTCATCTGCCGTTTGGCGAAGCGCCGTATGTCGGTGTAGAGGTCGCGATACATGTCGTCGTAGCTGCACTGACCACGGAGATATTGGGTGACGTGGCGGTATTCCAATCCGTAACGTAACAGGCGTTCTTCCGGCACCCCACTGTCGAGAAGGGCTTTCACCTCCTCTATCATCCCGTTTTCAAGCCGCTGACGGAGACGGATACCTATGCGCTCAATGACCATGGCACGGGGAAAACTGACGCCGATAATGGTATGCTGCATGTCGGGCATGTGTGGATAGGCGTCGGGATGAAGACGGTGAAATTCCTGTATCTCAAGGGCGCGAAGCAGCCGGTCGTGCGATTCGGTGTCGGTATGATTATGCAATTTGATATAACCAGCCAAGCGTGCGGCAAGTTCCTCATCAGTGTAGGCTTCCATACGGTGGCGGAAATCGGGGTCAATAGGGGCATCAGCCAGTTGGTAACCCTTCACAACGGATTCGATATACATACCCGTCCCTCCGCAAAGGATGGGCTGGCGACCACGCGATACTATATCGTTAAAAGCGCGAATAAAGTCGTTCTGAAACTGATAGACGTTGTATTCGTAGCCTGCGTCATGGATGTCGATGAGATGGTAGGGAATGTCGGTACCGTGGATATGGTAGTCGTCAAGATCCTTACCCGAACCAATGTCCATTCCACGAAACACCTGCCGCGAGTCGGCACTGATAATCTCACCGCCGAGCTGGTAAGCCAGTTCGGCGGCGAGACTTGTTTTGCCACAAGCTGTAGGGCCTGTTATGGTAAGTAGCTTAGTCGTCAAGGAAATAGAGTTTACCCTGCTGCTTGTCGAATTCGTATTCGCCAAAGTCGGCTAAGGCAGCACGGTTGATGATAAACTTATAGTCGATTCCCTTCATAACAATGACTTCCACATTCTGCAGGTGATGTTGGCCAATCTGCATCTCTTTGAAGACAAGTTTGGCACGGTCGAGGATGTTGCCCTCGGGGTCGAAGGCATGGTCGCGATCGGGGAAATCTTCCTTGTTGATACGGCGCTGATAGAGCATGTTCATTGCCTCCTCCCAAGAGATGGCGATGGGCTCTTTGAAACGTTCATCAATGAGCATGGGCATCTGCATACCGTTGATGATGGCCTGAACTTCACCCTTCTGGGTATTAATCATAGTGACGGGGATGGTGCCTTCATCATGGATGATGACAGCTACGTCGCGATAATTGGTATCGACAGGAGCATTGACAAGGTCGATATAAGTGCCGTCCTCGTTCTGTTTGACAAGGGCAGTGTCAGAAGCCATATTGTTGACAATACGTTTAGAGACATAGTCGGAACGGAGAACAAGAAACTCAATACGGCGGTTCAGCTGGTGTGCAGCCTCCTGATGTTCGGGAGTGGGGAGGTCGGCGATATAGTCGCAGTCAAGGGTAGTGCCTGCCGAGAAGATGAAAGGTTTGCCACCCACCTCAATGTAGACATCACGGTCAAGGGTACGAGGTACACGCTCGGCATAGCCCTTGGCAACCATACGGTCGCGCTCGATACCACGACTGGCGAGGTAATCAACCACGCTCTGGGCACGACGCTGCGAGAGTGTATCGTTGGTGAGACCGATAAAGGGGCGGCAATCAGTATGGGCACGAATTTCAACCACGACACTGGGATTGTTGACCATCACGAGATAGAGGTCCATGAGGGAGTCCATGAACTCCTCTTTGAGATCCCATTTGGAGAGGTCGTAGCGGATTTCGGGCAGGACAACAGGTTGCTGCGGCACGGGTTCCATCCGGAAATCATGAACGATGTCCTTGTCAACAGTGTAGCCCATAGTGCTCTCGGAACCTTCAAGACTGAAGTAATCAACCTTAGAGAGATACATCTTGTAGACCACCTGTCCGCGAACCTGACTGTTGTTGAATTTGTAGAAACCTTTCTTGTCCGTGTAGGTCTCAGCCTCAGAACCGTCGGAACCCACAATCTTGACCTTACAACCTTTAATAAGCTGCATGGATTTCTCGTCGCGAACAGTCCCCTCAATAGTGTAAAGCAGCGGAGGGAGCTCGAATTTATAAAGGTTGAGAGTAGGCAGTGGGATTTTCTTACCTTTCTTGTCGGTATTCTTGTTGAGGGGATCGTCAAAAGGACGGTTAGAAGATAAGTAACCACGCTCAAGCATGGGGTTGGCATCACTCTCTGGATAGTAAATGATAGACATTTCGTCGTAAGATGAGTTAATAGGCACACCAAGATTCTCCGGCTTGGAGCAGATGCGCTTACCAATACGGGTCTTGTAGATATCGTAACCACCAATACCGGGAAGACCGTTGGAAGAGAAGTAAAGATTAGAGTCGCCACGCAATACAGGGAAGGCTTCACGACCTGGAGTATTGACAACCGGACCTATGTTTACAGGCTTGCCAAAGTCGTCGGCAAGGGATGCACGGGAAGCTTTCCAAATATCGTAATCGCCCTCTCCGCCCGGCATATCAGAGCAGAAATAGAGAGTCAGACCATCGCTTGTAATGGCAGGATAGAGATAGTTATAATTGGTGTCACCCAGATTGATGGCCACAGGAGTAGCCCACTCACCGGGAGCCACTTCCTCTTCAGCTTCTTGCTTCGATTCTTCTCCATCAGCTTCTTGGGTCTTGCCTTTCTTTCCTTTTTTGCCCTTTGTGGTCTTGGTATTCGATTTTTTGGCTTTAGCCTTTTTGGCAGCTTTCTTCTTGTCGGCGGCTACTGCTTTGGTGGAAGTATAGATGGCACAACCATGGGTTTCATGTTCCACGATTTTACAACGGGAGAAATAAATAGTGGTTCCGTCGGGAGAGAAGCAAGCCTCACCTTCATTGCTCGAAGTATTGATTTTACCACTGTTGTCGTAGAGGGTAGGGACATCGGTCCATTGACCGTTACGGTCTTTATAAACTGAATAGAGCGAGGAGAAGTTCTGACCTGTCCACACGTCCTTTCCTTCTTGATCATCGGTACCATAGCGCGAGGAAGTAAAGACGAGGGTATTGGTATCATCGCCCATGAAACGAAGAGACCAGTCGTTATAATCAGTGTTCCAATCAGCCAGTTTGGTAATGACATGACGGCTACGTTCAGCAGCCCACCGAGTAACATCAATGAGCGACTTTTTACGTGTCAAGCAAAGTTTGTCACCCGGCACCAATTCGAGATACTTGTCATAGTACCCATCGGCATCATCGAACTTACCGTTAAAACGGCACATCTCGGCCATGTAATAGTAGAGTTTGGGCTCCACAGTATAATAACCCGCCTGAATAAGACGATGATATGTGTGTTCAGCCTTGGGGTAATTGTACATCAGACGGTAGCACTCACCTATCTGAAAATAGATACGGTTCTTTTCGGCCCTGTTGCTCGACACACGGTCATAGGCTTTCTGGTAGCTCTCCAAAGCAAGGATGTATTGCTTATCCTTAAACTGTTGGTCTGCCAGCGAGGCAACACTGTTCTGTGCCATGGCCATTCCAGACCAAAACAGGGCTATAGCCAATAGTGTAAAACCTTTTTTAATTGTTTTCATATATGAATGTTTGTTTTTTTACAATAACGCAATTGCATTAATATTAGTACGTTGTGCCGAAAAAACTTCGTACACAACACACCAAATTAATGTGCTAAATTACACATTTTTTTTGACATAGATAAAAAAAAGTGATTCTTCGTCAATTATCTTGAACTCGGAAACTCCCCATCAGGGTAGATGAGGTAACGGTTGCGGATGGTTTTGAAACGGTCGAGAGCCGGTTGCCATGTGGCTCGGATTTCCTCTTCAGAAAGCCCTTGCTCCATCTGTTTACGGAGTTCTGCCGTTCCCGCCAGCTTCTCGAAGAAGTTGTTCTTGAGGAAAAACTTCCCCTTGGGAACACGGCTGTACATTTTAAGCAGATACGATAGGTCGATTGCATCAGCGGAGCAGTCGGCATTGCGGAGATTCAAGGTGTCGGCTTTGTAAGTAACAATCTCGAAAGGCCAAGGGGTGCCGCGACCCACATCACAATTAGTACCCTCGAAGAGGCAAAGACTCGGATAAAGCGCTATGGCATGTGCATTGCGCAGATTAGGCGACGGCGATACCGGGAGTTCGTAACCCACACTGTCGCGACGGTAGCCCTGCATGGGGACAACAGTGAGGTTGCACTCCTTGCCACCCGACAGCCAATGCTCGCCATTTATCATGCAGGCGTATTCGCCGATGGTCATGCCGTAAACGACTGGCACGGGGTGCATGCCGACAAAAGAGCGGTATTTAGACGTGTCCAGCACGGGGCCGTCGATGTAATGCCCATTAGGGTTGGGGCGGTCGAGTACGATGAGCGGAATGCCCCTCTCGGCACAAGCCTCCATCACATAGTGCAACGTCGAAAGGTAGGTGTAGAAACGACAACCCACATCCTGCAGGTCGAAGACGACTGCATCAAGGTCTTTCATCTGTTGGGGCGTAGGTTTCTTGTTCTTGCCGTAGAGAGAGATGATGGGAAGACCCGTCTGCGGGTCTTTGCTGTCGGACACTTTAGCCCCCGCCGCCGCTGTCCCGCGGAAACCGTGTTCGGGGCAGAATATCTTGGTGACACGAACGCCTTGGGAAAGAAGGGTGTCCACTAAATGGGTGTTGCCCACGAGAGAGGTTTGGTTGGCCACCACAGCGACATTCCCGGCATAAAAATACTTTTCGGCAAAAACACACGCTCCACTATCCCGGTATCTGGAAATACAATCCATCATCATCTCAGAACCTGTATAGAAAGGTTCGACGGGATGATAATGCACGAAACCGGCCACTTGGGAACCCGGCTGTGCGTGGCATGAAGAGAACAATTGCGATATTATCGCAACAAGCAGAACCAGCCTATGCGCCAGCCGTTTCAATTTTCAACTTTCATTTTTCAATTCTTCCCCGTGTGTCCGAAGCCGCCGCTGCCGCGCTCGGTGTCCGACAGCTCTTCCACCTGTATAATCTCAGCCTGCTCGTGGCGGGCAATAATCATCTGGGCGATACGCTCGCCGTCGTTGATGACAAAGTCTTCCTGCGAGAGGTTGATGAGGATGACGCATATCTCACCCCGGTAGTCAGCATCGATGGTACCCGGTGAGTTGAGCACAGTGATACCCTTCTTCAGAGCCAGGCCGCTACGGGGACGCACCTGCGCCTCGTAGCCTGCGGGCAGCTCCATGAAAAGGCCTGTCTTCACCAAGCCGCGCTCCATGGGTCGCAGCGTGACCGGTCCGTCGGGCAGGAATGCCCGCAAGTCCATCCCCGCCGACTGAGCAGTCTCATACTTCGGCAACGGGTGATGGGAGGTGTTTCTTATCTTGATTTGCATACTAAGTCAAGTTCTAACAATTCGTTATTGTGTTAACATGTAAATGTGTTAGTCTGACGTACGAATTAACACATTCACACATTAACGCATTCACGCATACTATTTCTTGGTCAGCACTTCGTCTATCATGCCGTAGGCCTTGGCCTCCTCGGCGGTGAACCAATGGTCGCGGTCGCTGTCCTTCTCCACCTGCTCGAAAGGTTGGCCGCTATGGGTGGCGATAATCTCGTAGAGCTCTTTCTTCAACTTGAGAATCTCGCGCACGGTAATCTCCATGTCCGTGGCCTGTCCGTCGGCACCGCCCATGGGCTGATGAATCATGACACGGGCATGAGGCAGGGCGCAACGCATACCCTTCTCGCCTGCGCAAAGGAGCACACTGGCCATCGAGGCGGCAAGCCCGGTGCAGATAGTGGCGATTTTGGGCTGGATATACTGCATCGTATCATAAATGCCCAAACCTGCATACACCGACCCTCCCGGCGAGTTGAGATAAATCTGGATATCCTTCTGGCTGTCCACGCTCTCAAGAAAAAGCAACTGAGCCTGGATGACGTTGGCGGTATAGTCGTCGATAGCTGTGCCGAGGAAGATGATGCGATCCATCATCAGACGGCTGAACACATCCATCTGTGCCACATTCAGCTGGCGTTCCTCGACAATATATGGGGTCAATGAATTATTGATGGCCGAAGTATATTTGGCATAAGTGGTACTGCTGATGCCACGGTGCATGGTGGCATATTTCTCAAATTCTGTCATTGGGTTTTATTTTAGTTTTTAATGAAGAGGTAACGTTGAAACAACAATAAAATTGCCCTGCACCCAAAAAAACAAATACATTTGTCTATTCTCTAATCATTAAACCCAAATCGGTCGTTAGGTTTTAT
>DBXQ01000112.1 GCA_002309955.1 Bacteroidales bacterium UBA1208 | reverse complement strand
AAAAGTTTTATCGGACACCAATAATATCCAATATACCCTCTCATGTACCCCATTGTTGGCTACTGCCTCACCTTGCTTTCATCCCAACTCTCCACCCTATACCTCCCTCACGGCTATGAGATGTCAGTACGACATCCAGCTTGAGTCGCTCTATGTCAGATTCATCTTTGCTCGACAACGAACAAAAGAACATCGAACCAATAGCTATGGAACAAGCCACATGGGTTTCCTTATCAAGTTCTCATCGCTACCAACGCAGACGATTGGATCCCTTGGCGGTTCGCAGGCCGGAGAGCAGCACAAGGGCACTGATCCCTAACCCGTAATAGATAGGGTCGGCGGGGAGACTGAAGAACTTGGCTATCAGCATGACAGCGGTACCTGCCACCATGGCTGGCACCACGCGGTTGGCACGGAAGCGCCCCGGCATGAAGAGGGCAAAACTCAACGGGAAGAGCAACGCCACGGCGCGCAGACCGAGCGAGAGGAAGCCGAGGTCGTTGATAAAGGTGCCACGCACCGAGAGTGCCACAACAACGGCCATAGTGAGTATTGCCACAATGGCAAGGCGCGTTTGAACCAGTGCCGAAGAACCTGTCACGACCACAGCACGGGGCAAACGGTGTCCGAACTGACGACTGACACGCAGTTGGCGCAGATTGTCCACCACGTCGCGCACCAGAATGGTGGCGGCTCCGAGGGTGAGCCCACTGCCACACCCCAGTATATTGACCAGCATGGCTCCGAGACAGATGCCCCCTATCCATGCAGGCAGATGATTCAGCACAAAAGCGGGGAAAGCCTGAAGGGAGCCTTCTATCACACCAATGCCCCCGGGTAGGCGATGTCCAGCAGCCTGAAGGGCGGCCAGCTCAGAAGCGGTGACATAATGACCCCGCATGTACATGCCCACCAGCGTGCAGGCGGCACCGATGATGGGGATAAGGCAGGCACAGTAAATTGCGCCGCGACGAGCCTTGGGGGTGGAGGCGGCAGACCAGATGCCCTGTGCGTAGGTCTGGGTGGTGACCACACCGAGCATCAGCGACAGGCATCCACCGATGTCTTTGAGGGCGCCGCGTGCCACCATGTTGCCGTAGCGGTGGTGGATGCTCTCGGCATCGGTGATGTCGTTGAGACCGGCCACCACAGGGTCGGCATAGATGGTCTCTATGCTGTCCATGATTCCTCCAATGCCTTTACCCAGATACCACACTATAGCCCCGGCGGCAAGGCTAGTGACATAGAGCAGCACCAACTTGATGATGCCGCCCGCTCCGGCACTGCGTATGCCTCCAAAGAGGACGAAAAGCATGATGAGTACGGCACTAATGACAGCCGCCCACGTCAAGGGGATATGGAAAAGGCTGGTGACCATGGCCGACGAGGAGAGCACCTGCGACATGATGCTGATAAAGATGCCAATGAGGAAGAGTACTGAGCCGACGGTCTCAGCACGGCGGCCATACTGTCGCGACACAATCTCGAGGAGGGTGGTGCAGTCGCTCTCGCGCAGCGGACGGGCGTATACCAAGGCAAGCACCAATGCACCGAGAGCGGCACCGATGGTGAACCACCACGACGAGATGCCGAAGCTGAAAGCCAGCTGAGCCGTGCCGATGGTGGACTGCCCGCCCACCAGCGTGCCGAGAATGGCACCACAGACCATCCAAGAGCCTGAACGGCCCCCAGTGGTGAAACTTTTTGCATCCTTCACCTTGCGGCCAGAAAGGATGCTCACCGCCAGCAAAAGACCTACAGTGAAGAGAATGCCAATGATATGTACAGGTGTCAGCATAGGGTGCCGTCAAAAAAACGGCTGCAAAGATACTCTTTTTTTATGACATAGCAAGATTTTCAGCGCACGATAATCTCGTCGGTGAAGAGCCAAGCGGGGGTGCCCGTGGCGCGATGCCAGGAGGGAATAGCGGGCAGGGGGATGGCCTCGACCCGGACGTACCGTGCCCGACGGCTGAAGGAACGGGTGGAGAAGGTCCTGATCTCAGGGATGGCAAGGTGTTCTGGGTCGTCGGGATGGAGGGAATCAATCAGGCGCCAGCTGCTGCCATCGTTGGAGATATAGAAATTGATGGTTTGCGGAAAGAAAATCCACGAAAGGGGGAAGTAAAAGAAGTCGAGCCGGATTTGGTGGAGAGGCTTGCGGCTGCCGAGGTCGACGACGGCATCGAGGGTGTCGCCATAGAAGCCGAGCCACGAGTGTCGGTAGTCGAGGATGCCGGCACGGCCGTCGGTGAGGGTTTGAGGACCATCGGCTTGGTAGCGGCTGTCAGGTTGCGTGCGGAGGCGGGCGGGACAGTGGCGAGCCAAGTTAGGCTGCAGGCATTTGGAAAGGTAATTGTCAATATCAGCGCGATACTCCTGAAGGGTGTAGCCCATTTCATGTAGGATGTTAAGGCCAAGGCGGGTGCCGTCGGCGATAAAGCGGTCAGCCCGAGGGAGGAAGGTGCTGTCCATCGGCAAGTGACCCGCCATGGTGAGTTCGAGGACGGCATAGTCGATGGAGAGTTCAAGGTATCGGATGCGGTCGCGTACTACCTGGTCGGTGAAGAGGCCATAACGGGTGTAATATAAGTTGTTGGTCTGTGTGTAGTGGTGCAGACTATCGTAGGCAGCGGCGATGAGGGATTGGTATTTGGTTATCTTCTCAGGGGCGAGATAGCCATCGGCGGCATCAACCGGGTAACCGTAGATGTCCAACCGCTTGCCGGAGGCGATGAGGGCGCGGTGCATCTCGCGGTATAGCTCCTCGACGGGTTGTGACGCCAGACCATAGTAATGTATGCAGAAGTCGTGCAACAGCGAATCGGGGTCGGCGTCGACATTCCACAGCAGTTTGGCCAGCATGTATTCGCGCAACTCCATCCACGAGGTCATGTTGTTGGCGCCCGTGCCCTGCTCAAACATCAGGCGCACGCCGTGGTCGTGGAAATACTTGAGGTTGGGTTGCAAAACGTGGAGATTGGGGAAAGGATCCCACATGTTGCGGAACTGCACCACATAGTCCCAGACATAGATGTTGTCGGTCAGTGCTGCCCAGTCTTCCATATCGCGGCGAAATGAGGCTTCGGCAGGAGCGGTGGCGATGGCCTCCTGACGGCCGCACTCTATGGAGCAGAACATGATGTTGACGTTGCTGTCGGGCTTTTCGATATGGCTGTTCACTGGCTGGGGTGCCCTGCGAGTGAACTGATAGGCAAGGGTGGAGATGGTCTTGTCAGGAAAACGCCTTGCCACTTGATTGATGAAATGGATGAGTGTTCCGCTGGAACCACCATAGAGCGAGTCCATGTGGCGGCAGTGGGGGCACTGGCACACGTTGTAGTTGTCATTGTTTGATACCGACCATATCTGTGCGCCGGGCTGCTCAGCCATCATCTTGGCGAGGTTGGCACAGAGGGTATCGAGCACTTCGGGGTTGGAGAGGCAAAGCTGTCCGTCACGCACCCGTCTGCCATCGGTCTCAGTAAACCACTCGGGGTGGCGGTCAAAGTACTTCTGCGGCGGGATGAGTTTTTGGAACGTGTGTACATACATGCCTTCTGCCCAACGGAGGGGACCGGACGATGAAGTGGTATCTCCGGCAACACGCTGCTGAGTGTATCCAGAAACAAGACCTTGATTGTCACCGGCGACTCGCTTTTGATTGTCACCGGCGACACGCCGGCGATGGTGCAGGGCGTGCCAGTCGGCATAATCCTGACTGTGGTGAGGGGTGTAGTACCACATCTCGCGGTAGGCGAAGGAGGGGTTGTTCACCTCATCGACTATGGGCAGACCCAGTTGGATGTTGGGGGCAACGTCAGGAATCTGGTGGTGCGTCATGCGATAGCCTTTCAGCTCCAACAGACGGCAGGCACCGTAATATACGGCTTTTTCCTGCAGGCCGTAGATAACGGCCAGCCGCCCGTCGCTCTTGAGGATAAAGCCGTCATCGCGGATTTCGTCCTTGCGGGTGAGGCGCTTGTCGGCCAGTCGTGTCTTGCCGACAAAGATGGATGGCGGTAGTTTACCGTACTCGGGATTCAAGAGAGAGTAAAGCGAGTCGGAATGTGCAGGCTCGGGGATGATTACATAGCCCCTTAAGTATCGGTGCAGCAGACGCGCTGTTAGGAGCTCAATGGAATTGGCATCGGCAGGCACGACAATCTGCCCTTGGATAGAGAGGGGTTTCGGGTCAGTGGAATGGTTCACGAAACCCTCCCTCTCCGGCCAGTTCTGAGCATAGAGAATATTACCTACCAGCAGTAGGAACAGAATTTCAAACTTGCGTAGAATCGTTTTAATTGATAGCATGTTGTTTTTCTAACACAATAATAATACTTCGATTTGAAGTTGTGTTTTTCTGTAAAAATCCAAAGTGGAAAATCTGTCAGTCTGTTAGGACTCAAATTTTTGAATAATTATTGTACGTTTTGCAGCTCAAGGATTATCTCGTCAACGAGATAGGCATCGCTCATATTATGCAGATGGTACATTTTCTGAGACAGGTAGCAGTATGTAGAGGAGTTGTAGAATATGTCTAAAGCCCGTTGAGGGTTAATGCCTAATCGATCGGACAGCAATGTGACGACGCGGGCATACTTCATTTGAAGAAGGGTCTCATTTATCAACGGGTTTTCGTTCATGGCTCTATTTGTTTGGCATCGATAGAATGCAGATATTTGTCGACCAAAGGCTGACGAAGCAGACATATCTGGTTGTTCGGTTTTTCATATCGCAACTTTTTCAGTGCATCTTCCATGGGAGTGAGACCTGCCGCATATAGTTCTATGGTATTAAACACGCGATCGTTGGCTATGCCTCCTTCAACGATGTCATAATCTTTCCAGAGCTGTTCTCCCCTACGATTAGCCACAACAAATTCAAGCCACTCGGAATCGTAGGCAATAAAATGCTTATAACGATAGACTTCGGAAACAGCGCCCTCAATGTCAAATTCGTATGTGTTTAGTACGTGTTCCTTTCCAGCATTGATTGGACGTTGCGCCCAAGAAATAGCCTGTTCCGGCAAATCAGTGACATAAAAGCCTTCTCCGAAGTCCAAATGCTTCCTACCGACATTTACCAAAGGCCTAAGGATGGCAATAGTTGCTCCGTGATAAACAATCATGATACAGGCTGGGTATTGAGGGTAATTGATGGGGTGTGATGCCTAAGATATTCCAGCGTCTCGTCGACGATATATTCTTTTGACTGGGTATGCAGTATATCATAACTGGGTATGATGAATGTGTTTATGCCATCTGTTTCACATAAGGCACGATAAACTGCTCGCCCCGATGTCCCGAGACGCTTTGCTGTGTTTTCAATGCAGAATACAGCGAACTCTATTTGTTTGTCGGCACGACTCATGACGTTGGTTTACAAAAAAGACCGCTTAACCGTATTGTCAAGCGGTCTTTTCATATTAGTATGCTTTAATTACTTCGCGTCGCGGCCGGCGCGGATGGCCTTGATGTTGGTCTCGACTACGGCGTCGCCCTTGCGGCCGAAGATGGCCTTGATGGCTTTCTCCAGTTCGTCGAACTCAATCTCAAGGTAGGGGGCGGCGGCACCCAGCAGCACCATGTT
>DBXQ01000043.1 GCA_002309955.1 Bacteroidales bacterium UBA1208 | reverse complement strand
CTCTTGCCGCGCGGCACGGTGATGTGCGGTGCGTTGGGCAGGGAGATGAGTTTTGCGTTGAGGTCAGCGTCGACGGCGGCTTGCTGGTCGTCAAGTTCTTTCTCCTGCGCCTTGAGGTCGGCGGTGCGGGCTTTCTTGGCTTCGGCTTCGTCGCGCTTGCCTTGTTTGAAGAGCATGCCTATCTCTTTGGCGATGGCGTTTTGTTCGGCTTTGACAGCGTCGGCTTTTTGTTGCAGGGCGCGACGGTCGGCATCGAGACGGATGATTTCGGCTATGCGCTCTTCGACGTTTTCGACATTCTTAATCTTGAGGCGTTCGATGATTTCCTCTGTATGTTCCTTTATATATTGCAGTTGCAGCATAAGTGTGTTTTTTTGTTTAAAAGACAAAGATACAAAAAAAAGTTGGATACGTAAGTTTATTCGGGGTAGCTGCAGTGGAATCGGCGTTCGTATTCTTCAATCAGTTGTGGACGGAAGTCGGGATGAGCGATGCGGATGAGGTCTTCGGCGCGGTGCTGGAGGGTGCGGCCTTTGAGGCGGGCGATGCCGTATTCGGTGACGATGTAGTCGACGTCGTTGCGCGAGGTGCTGACGGCGGCGCCTTCGGTGAGGAAGGGCTTGATGCGCGAGATGGTGCCTCCGGCTGCTGTGCTGGGCATGGCAATGATGGCTTTGCCTTCGCGTGCCAAGGAGGCGCCGCGGATGAAGTCCACCTGTCCACCGATGCCGCTGTACTGCCGCATGCCGATGGTTTCGCTCGACACTTGGCCTTGAAGGTCGACTTCAAGACATGAGTTGATGGATATCATGCGTTCGTTTTTGGCGATGATGAGTGGGCTGTTGACGTAGTCGACGGGGTGGAATTCGACGTCGGGGTTATGGTCGACGAAGTCGTATAGCTCTTTGGAACCCATGATGAATGTTACTACGGCCTTGCCACGGTGGAGGGTTTTGCGGCGGCCGTTGATGACTCCGCTGCGCATCAGTTCCATCACGCCGTTGGAGAACATTTCGCTGTGGATGCCGAGGTCGTTTTTGTCGGAGAGGGCTTGGAGAACAGCGTCGGGGATGGCGCCGATGCCGAGTTGTAGGGTGGAGCCGTCGGCCACGAGTGAGGCACAGTGGCGACCTATGGCGAGTTCCACTTCGCCTGGGGCGGGGAGAATCAGTTCCTGGAGGGGGTAGGAGCAGGGGATGATGTGGTCGATTTGGGAGACGTGTATCATGTCGTCGCCGTAGGTGAAAGGCATCATCTCGTTGGTCTCGACAATGACAGTCTTGGCGGCGCGGATGGCGGCTTTGGCATAGTCACAGCTCACACCGAGGGAGCAGTAGCCTTCCTCGTTGGGGGGAGTGGCCTGGAACACGGCCACATCGCAGGGGATGTCGCTCCCTATCATAGAGGGCACATCCTTGAAGTAGGCGGGGAAAAAGTCTCCCTCCCGCCGCTCAACAACTTCGCGTGAATTGGCGGAGAGGAAGTTGCTCACATGACGGAAATGACCGTAGCAGCATGGCTTGTAGCAGGGGTTGTCGCCAAGGGTGGTCATGTGGAAGATGAGCACGTCGTTGTAGTCCTCGCAATGGTCGGCCAGTGTTTGCTGAATCAGTCGCGGTGCTGCCGCTGCATGGCCCATCACCACGCATTGGCCATCGCGGATGTCATAGATGGCATCTTCGGGCTTGGATACTTTCCTTTTGTAGTCTTCTTTCCAGTTCATTGTATTATTGTGTTTTGTTTTGTTATTCATAATAAGGCGATGCTCGCGTTCTTCAGTTAGAGGAAAGAAAGGGGTATGTTGTCAGCCCGTACACCGGGCGCGACAAGAGCCTTTTGACGCGAAGGCATTGCCGTATCATCAGGGCAGGTCTCCTGGCTTATCGTCTCGGGACAGAAGTCTTCTCGGGGGAGTGCCCCCAATGACATGTTTTCTGTCCGTCAGCGGCGGAATTACAGTTGCGCGACAGCTCACGGATTGCACGTGATTCCCTCTTGGCAGCCCTGTTGCAGGGCCGACCCCGGTGATGTGTAGTTGTTTCAAAGGTCTGATGTGTTGTGTGTTTCCGTCATTCGAAAATATCAAACACAAATGCAAAGATACGCCTTTTTTGTGAATAAAGTATGCTGTGTTTGCTTTTTTCTATTTTCCGACGCAGAAGCGGGAGAAGATGGTGCCGAGGATTTCGTCGGTGGTGACTTGGCCGGTGATGGTGCCGAGGTGGTGGAGGGCATCGCGGAGGTCAATGACTACGAGGTCGGCAGGAAGATTGTCGGAGAGTCCTTGGGACACCTGCAGCAGGGCTTGGTTGACATGTCCAAGGGCATTGTAGTGCCGCACGTTGGTGAGCATCACGTCTGGAGCTTGTGCGAAGTCGGTTTGGACTACTTCGGCCAGTGCTGTTGTGAGGGCGCCGAGACCGTTGCCCTCTTTGGCGGAGATGTTGAATGTGTTAATGTGAGAATGTGTTAATTCGTGAATTGATTTACCCATTAACCCATTATCGCATTCACGCATTAACGAATCCACACATTTGTCTATCTTGTTGTTGACGATGAACAGGTGTTTGTCTTCGAGCGAGAGGGAGCCTTGAAGTTCTTGAAGGTCGGTGAGGGCTTGGGTAAAGGGTTGTGTGGCGTCGTGGACGTATAGGATGATGTCGGCTTGTTCTACGGTGTTGATGGTGCGTTGGATGCCGAGTGTTTCGATGGGGTCGTCGCTGTGGCGCAGTCCAGCGGTGTCGATAATGCGGAAGGGGGTCCCGTTGATGACAAAGGTCTCTTCGATAGTGTCGCGTGTGGTGCCGGGTATATCGCTGACGATGGCGCGGTTGTCGTGCAACAAGGCGTTGAGGAGAGAGGATTTGCCGGCATTGGGACGGCCGATGATGGCTACTGGGATTCCACGCTTAAGAGCGTTTCCCATATGGAAGGACTGCCGTAAGGATTGGACACGGGTATTTGTTCGCGAGACTAACGACAGGAGGTGGCTACGGTCGGCAAACTCAAGATCTTCTTCACTGAAGTCGAGCTCGAGTTCGAGGAGTGCGGTAAGTTCGACGAGTTGCTGGCGTAGATGCTCCAGCTCTTGGGCATAGCCTCCTCGCAGTTGGCTGACGGCAAGACTGTGGGCTGCGGCATTGGTGGAGTCGATAAGGTCGGCTACGGCCTCGGCTTGGGAGAGGTTTAATTTTCCGTTGAGGAATGCTTGGCGGGTGAATTCACCGGGGTCAGCCATACGTGCTCCACTGTCAAGGAGCGCCTGCAGGAGTATCTGTTGGATGTAAATGGAGCCATGGCAGGAGAATTCGACAGTGTCTTGTCCAGTGTAGGAGTGGGGGGCGCGGAAAAGGGTGACGACCACTTCGTCCAGTAAGGTGTCGTTGATGCGGAAAGGAGTGAAACAGGTGCTGCCTGCCTGTTTTGGGAGACGGACGTGGCGTGAGGCGATGTTGCATGCTTCAGGCCCCGAGAGACGGACGACGGCAATGCCACCGACTCCGTGAGGGGTAGAAACGGCCGCAATGGTGTTGTTCATTGGTCGGTGGTGTTGTTGTCGCGAGGTTGGATGTCGGTATTGCCGGGCTGTGGGTCACGAACATAGTTGCTGCCGAAAAGAGAGGTCATCTCATCGTCAGTGAGGCCTAAGTCGTTTTTTATTTTATACATGTTTGGGTAGGCCAGAAAGAGAAGCAGGATGAGCAGAATGGTAATCATGAGCAGGGAAGTGTCGGACATGAGGAGAATGAGTACGCACTCGATGACTACGATGGCGAGAGAGCCTTTGTAGAGGGAGGCGATGTAGGCGGTGTAGCCCTGCAGTTTCTGTTCGAGGTTGGTGAGTTGGCGTAGCCGAGGCGTGGTTTTGCGGATGGTCATAAGTGCCATGACCACGGCGAGGACAGCAAGCACGGTTCCCGAGATAAGCATCCAGCGGGACACCTGGGGTGACTGGTAGCTGATATGCCATGGGCTGAAATGGAATATGACTACGATGAGTACGGCGACAATGGAACCATAAAGACCCCAGTTGGCGGTGCTGCGAATTTTGCGGATTAGGTTTTGCATGTTTCTAAAGGTTTAAAGTTTCTGAATGTGTCTAATGTTGATATGTTTAACGATTCGCAACACGTATAGCATATCAACAACACGACTAACATATTAACGAATTAACATATTTAATGGTTTATATTTAGCTTTTCTTTCAGATAACGGGCAGTGTAGGAGTCAGAACAGTTGACAAGGTCTTCAGGGGTACCGGTGAAAACGACATTCCCTCCATCGCGACCGCCTTCGGGTCCCATATCAATAACCCAGTCGGCCACTTTGATGATGTCAGGATGATGCTCAATGACCACGATGCTGTGTCCACGTTCGATGAGACTGTTGAAGGCAGAGATAAGTTTTTGGATGTCGTGGAAATGGAGGCCAGTAGAGGGTTCGTCGAAGATGAAGAGTTTTGGAGATGTGGCTTCTCCACGGATCAGATATGATGCGAGTTTGACGCGCTGGGCTTCACCGCCACTGAGAGAGCTGGACGATTGTCCGAGTTTGAGGTATCCCAGTCCGACATCCTGTAGAGGTTTGAGGCGAGCAAGGATAGTGGGGCGGTCGGCAAAGAAGTCTATGGCTTGGTCGACGGTCATGTCGAGTACTTGTGAGATATTGACACCATTATAGAGTACTTCGAGTGTTTCTTCTTTGAAGCGGGTACCGTGGCATTCTTCACATACCAAGTGGAGGTCGGCCATGAATTGCATGCCCACGGTGACGTATCCTTCGCCTTCGCACACTTCGCAACGGCCGCCCTCGGTGTTGAAAGAGAAGTATCCGGGTTTGTAGCCCCGAGCTTTTGCCAAAGGCTGTTGGGCGTAGAGTTGGCGGATTTCGTCGTAGGCTTTCATGTATGTGGCAGGGTTGCTGCGAGTGGAGCGTCCAATGGGATTTTGGTCTACCAGTTCGACACTGTTGATACGGTTCAGATCGCCCGAGATACCTGCGCATTTGCCAATATACTCGGAGGCGCCATCGAAACGTTTTTGCAGTACATCGTAGAGTACCTGTTTGATGAGGGAGGTTTTTCCCGAACCGCTGACACCGGTGACGACGGTGAGGACTTTTAGTGGTATGTCGACGTCGACGAGGTGCAGGTTGTTGCAGTAGGCTCCATGGATGGATATGCGGTCGCGCCAAGGACGGCGTGATGCGGGCAAAGGTATAGTCTTTTTGCCAAGGAGGTATTGGGCGGTAAGAGATTCTGCGGGGGGATTGTCGACCAGTTGCTGGGGTGTGCCGGCAAAAATCACTTGGCCTCCTAAACGCCCAGCTCCTGGTCCGATGTCGATGATATAGTCGGCAGCGCGCATGATGTCTTCGTCGTGTTCGACAACAATGACAGTATTGCCAAGGTCGCGAAGTTGTTTCAATACACGGATGAGACGGTCGGTATCGCGCGAATGGAGACCGATGGAGGGCTCGTCGAGAATGTACATACTGCCCACCAAAGAACTGCCTAACGATGTGGCGAGATTGATGCGCTGAGACTCACCGCCGCTGAGAGAGTTGGAGAGGCGTCCCAGGGTGAGGTATCCAAGTCCCACGTCAAGGAGATAGTTTACCCGTGTGTTGAGTTCGGTGAGCAGACGGTGTACAACCTGTCGTTCGTGGTCAGTGAGAACTTGATGGTTGTTTCCAGAAGTCTCGGGAGAATCGGTAGAGGTGATGGATTGCAGCCAAAGAGCAAAGTCGGAAATAGGCATGTCAAGTAGCTCTGTAATGGAGCGGCCGCAGACTTTTACATAGGATGCATCTTTGCGCAGACGGGAACCACGGCAGTCAGGACAGATGGTTTTACCGCGATAGCGCGACAGCATGACGCGGTACTGGATTTTGTAACCTTGGCTCTCAATCCATTTGAAGAAACCGTCAATACCATCCCAACCTCCCTTGCCGTGCCAAAGGATGTCGCGCTGGGCAGGGGTGAGTTCGCAGTAAGGAGTGTGGATGGGGAAATCCAGTTTCCCCGAGAGACGAATAAGCTGGCTCTTCCATTCGCTCATTTTTTCGCCTCGCCAGCACACGACAGCGTCTTCGTATACCGAGAGACTTTTGTTAGGCACCACAAGGTCTTCACTAATGCCTATCACACTGCCGTAGCCGCCACAGGTAGGGCAGGCACCATAAGGATTATTGAAGCTGAAAAAGTTTGGATTGGGTTTTTCGAAGGTAATGCCATCAGCCTCGAAACGGTTGCTGAAAGACTGTATGTGTGCAGAGTCGCTGTCCGGTTTTTGTGATTGAACCAAACAGTTTCCGCGTCCTTCGAAAAAGGCAGTCTGTACCGATTCGGAGATACGTGCCAATTGGTCGTCGTCACCATGGCGCACCGTGATACGGTCCACTAACAGCGTTACATCGGTCTCGTCATCAGCCTGCGAGGCCAGGAAATCTTCAATACGCACAATGGTGCCCTTCACAGCAATGCGCATGAATCCCTCTTGATGCAACATTTCAAGCTGAGGACGTAGTGCGTGGTCGGCATCAAGGAGAAGGGGAGCATAAAGAGTGATTCGGGTGCCGTCGTCGAAACCATATATATAGTCCACCACATCGCTGACAGAGTGGCGTTTTACCTCTACTCCCGATATGGGGGAGTAGGTGCGTCCGATGCGTGCGTACATCAATTTCAAATACTCATACAATTCGGTGGAAGTGCCTACCGTCGAACGGGGATTGTTGGTGTTGACTTTCTGTTCAATGGCTACTGCGGGCGAAATGTTTTCGATTAAGTCTACTTCAGGTTTCGCCATGCGGCCGAGAAATTGCCGTGCATAGGACGAGAGACTTTCAACATACCGCCGTTGCCCTTCGGCATAAAGTGTGTCGAACGCCAGACTCGACTTGCCCGAACCGCTGAGGCCGGTGATGACCACAAGTTTGCCCTGGGGTATATCCACAGAGATGTTCTTCAGATTGTTGACTCTGGCACCGTGTATCTTAATCATAGTAGTATTGTTAACTTGGTGACTGGTGATTGAGGTTGTATTGTCCTATGCACAAATCACCAAATTCCAGTTTGCAAAAGTACTATTTTTTCGCGACATGGAAAGAAAAAACTATCCAATTGCGAAAAAAGTGTTGTCTTTGCAGAAGAATTCAGGCAGAGGTCTGCCTTTACTGTATGAGAAGGGACAATGCATGGGATAATATGACTTGGTACATCGCATTGTTCCTTTTTGATATGACTATTGCGGTTATGGTCAGTCGGTGTGTCTGGTGGTCGATACCAAGATGAGATAGCCAACCGTTATTATCAAAGTAAGCGCAGCCGATGGCGTTATCTACACTCCTTCTCTCTGAACCATATAATATCTTCTTTTTGACAGTATCGGTATAATTGGTGGCTGTTGTTCTTGTTCAAAAGCAGCCTTCGGGGGTGCAGACGCGGGGCTTGCGGTCGTAGTTGCCGAAAGATGTCCAGTCGGCGGTGTCGCGGTGGTCGAAATCAAGGTCTTGCACTCGGAGGGGCTTTTCCTGTGGCACCAGTTCGGTGTAAACCTCCTTGTAGAGTAGTTCGTACAGACGGTCGTAGTTGGCAATTACCACCTTGTTGGCATACTGGCGGTACTCCAGTTTCAGTTTGCCCTGCGGGTTGACCACGAACATACAGGGTATGCCGTCGATGACATCCTCCAGCTCAAGCTGGCGGTCAAAAACATACTGGGCGATATTGAGAAATCTGTCGTCGGCACCGGTGCAGAAACGCGGGTCGTCGTCGCGGAGGTAGTACATGTAGGGCGTTTCGATGCCGTACCGCTTGAGGTATTTGGTGTTGTTGTATTTGAGCGACGCGCAGTTCTCCAATACGAAATGCCAGCGCACGTGTGCTGTGTCGGTGTCGTAGAGTTGGTTGAAGACAAGTTTCATCTGCTCCTGGCAGGGGCCGCAGCAGTGGCTGTAGAAGACCACCACCTTGTAATGCGTGGTGTCGTCCTTCATCAGGTGTTTCAGGCCGTCGGCGGTCAGCGGCCTTTGGTCGGTGTACTTGTGTGCGTTGGCGATGTCGCTGGGTTTCTCAATGCAGACCTTCACCAGTCCGCATCCGCCGAACAGCAGCACGGCGGCGAGCATTACGATTGTCAGTTTTGTCCTTTGCATGGATGTTTTTTTGTTAGTCCTGTATAGTAGTCGCAAAGGGTGGTGAAATCTTACAGATTATTGAAAAAAAACCGTTCCGTCGCAATATTGCGACAGACTTCCAACAATTTGTAGGTATAATGCTTCGTTACAGGCTCAATTTGAATCTCACGCCACTCGTGTTCACAACAAGAAGAAAAGAATTGCTCCATTGTCTATATTGATTGGATATTGCCTTTTGATTTTAAATAAATAATTGAAAGCTAATTACTAAAACTGAATATTACATCTGCTGTAGAGGTACAACTTTCTTATGACAGGAAGAAAAAAAATGTCTATGTTCGAAAAAAAATGTATTTTTGCAATTGGTTTTTAGGCGAAAACCACAAGGCGTTATGCTTAACTGCTGTTAGAAACGTAGGAAATTTCTATCGGAATGCAGGAAGGTGTAATGGTCTCGCGCGTTTAGCGTGGGCTGTTTCCGATCTCTTTATTCCAAGGTAATCCTACGACCTCTAACAGAAGAAATGGTATACGGTGCCACGCTTTGTTATTTTTTTTATCTACTGTGACACGGGTAGACTGTAGAGCCGGGATTGCAACGGTACAACTGCAATAAATAAAATGAAGAAAAAAACGATTTTAGCGAGAACGCTATGTCTTATGTGCATTGGAATGTTATCATCCTGCACGGATGAAGATTGGAATAGTTTACGGAATTTTATAGAACCACACAATGGTGAAACTGGGTTAACCGAAGAGTGCTTTATTGGAAAATGGAAATGCGACAATGTCTCATGGCCTGAATACAACCATTACGAAGGTAGTGCAACAATCACTTTTGGTGTGGATCACCAATTTTCTATTTCTAAACATGCTAAAGGGAAAAATTACGGCAGTTCTGGGACATGGACTTTTGATGGTAGAACCTGCAAGATTGTAACAACTGCCACTTGGCCTGAACGTATTATTCTTTCATACAATTCTGTGAGTGGATTACCCACTTTATGGTGGGATTCAGAGTACGGTGGTCGACCTATTATCTTTGAAGATGTATTCATGTCCGACTCAACGACCCTCGTTTTGAAAAATGCCATCTTCATCAAACAATAGTGCTATTGTTACGAGAAAAAGAAAGAGGGTGCTACAGAATAGTGTGGCACCCTCATAGTTATAGGCGGTGGTTCACCGTTTAGAGTTTGTCGTTGGAGCCGAGGACGTTGACAATCTTGTGGATGTACATCTTCTTCATGCTCTCGCGGGCAGGTTTGAGATACTGGCGCGGGTCGAAGTGGTCGGGATGCTCTGCCATGTGTTTGCGGATGGCGGCGGTCATGGCCAGACGGCTGTCGCTGTCGATGTTAATNNTTGCGCAGCTGCTCTTCGGGGATGCCTACTGCGGCCTTGAGTGCGCCACCATTGGCGTTGATGATGTCAACCTCTTCCTGCGGCACGGAGCTGGAGCCGTGGAGCACGATGGGGAAACCGGGGAGTTTCTTTTCGACAGCTTCGAGCACGTCGAAGGCCAGGGGAGGAGGCACGAG
>DBXQ01000050.1 GCA_002309955.1 Bacteroidales bacterium UBA1208 | reverse complement strand
AGTCTAATGACCGATTTGGGTTAATATCATTTATCGGTGTCTGTGTGTGCGGGTTCGACGTGGATGGTAATATGTGTGGCGGAGCCGAAGCGTTTTTTCAAAGCTTGTTCGATTTCATAGGTGCGGGTGTGGGCAGTGTTGAGTGACAGGTTGCCGTCCATGCGGATGTGTAGCTCGATGGCATAGCGGCTGCCGATACGGCGTGTACGAAGGTGGTGTGGGTCTTGCACGTCGGGGAATGAAGTGACAATGGAGAGAATTTCGTTCTCTACATCTTCGGGTAGAGAGGCTTCCATCAGTTCGTCAATTCCCTGCCGTAGCAGTTTCCATGCCACACGAAGGATGAAGAATGTCACGACCAGTGAGGCAAGTGGGTCGAGGACAGTCCATCGGTTGCCTATCAGTATGGCTCCGCCAATGCCTACCAAGGTGCCAAGTGACGAGAGAGCATCGCTGCGGTGGTGCCAAGCGTTGGCTTCTACAGCAGGGGAGTTGAGGTTTCGTCCGCAGTGGATTGTGTATTGGTAGACAAGTTCTTTGAGAACGATGGATACGACTGCCGCCCATAGTGCCACCATGCCGGGAGCTTCCAATGTCCCGCCTTGCCACCAGTAGAAGAGTGCTGTCGTTGCTTTATATCCAATTCCAGCAGCCACTATCACCAGTGCGATGCCGATGAAGGTGGTGGCGAGGGTCTCGTATTTGCCGTGGCCGTAGTCATGTCCGCAGTCTTCAGGCTTGCCACTAATACGTACAAAGACCAGCACCACGGCGTCGGTCAGCAGGTCGGAGAGTGAATGGACGGCGTCGGCGGTCATAGCTGCGCTATGGCCTACAACTCCTGCGATAAACTTGAACACTGTCAACAGTACATTGGCTGCACTACCCACCAGTGTTACTTTAAATATCTCTTTTTCACGGTTCATTGTTCGTGCCGGTTCTGCGGTTTTTCCTAATTATAACGCACGAAAAAGGGGGATATTGTGTACAGGCAACCTCTAATTGTTCAAATAAATCATTGCAAAGCAATGCTAATTCACCATAATTCTCTTTTTGTAAACAAGAATTACCGTTAAGAAATCATTAATTTATGATTATTATAGGATGTATAAAACAGTATCATGTTTGAGATTTTTGTGTGTATTGTCTTAGTGCTGCATCATAACATGTATCTTGAAGGTCAATCTATATGGATATCCGGCAGGATTATATTGTCGTGACAGTGGCATTCCTTGTTCCGTGCAGGGCACTGGCCACAGCCGCCGGGACAACTGCTTTTGCCTTTCAGGGTGCGTAGCAGTCTCCTTACAGCAAAGCCTGCGGCTACCGCCACAATGAGTATTGCTATAATCGTTTGTACCATAGTTATAGTATTAAACTGCCTATTTGGAAGAATGCGGTTGACACTATCCATGCTAACCCGATGGTGTAGGCCACGGTGAACAAAGCCCATTTCCATTTGCCGCTCTCATTCTTGATGGCTACGACTGTGCTGATGCAGGGCATATATAATAGTATAAATAACAACATGCTGGCTGCCGACAGGGGTGTCATGTTGTCGCGTACCAGTTCGGATATTCTGTTTTCGCCTTCCTCCTCTTCGAAATTTTCTTCAAGCATTTGCGCTTCTGTATCCGAAGTGGCGTAGACTACGGCCATGGTACTGGCCACCACTTCCTTGGCTCCTATGCCAGCCAAAAGCGATACGCTTTGTCGCCAGTCGAATCCGCAGGGGCGCATGGCAGGTTCGATGGTCTTGCCAATTTTAGCCATGTAGGAGTTCTCGGCTTGAATCTGGCGGTTGTCGTTGGTGGGGAAGTAGCTTAATGCCCACACAATGATGCTGGCTCCGAGGATGATGGTGCCCATCTTCTTGAGATATTCCTTGCCTTTTTCCCAAGTGTGGCGTAGAACGGCCTTGGCAGTGGGCATGCGGTAGGGCGGTAGTTCCATGACGAAAGGCAGGCTCTCACCTTTGACAAAGAAACGGCTGAACAGTTTGGCCATCAGTACGGCCATTATCATGCCGAAAAGATAGAGTCCTGTAAGGACGAAGGCAGCCCATTGGCTGAAGAATGCCGACACAAGAATGACGTAGACAGGGATGCGTGCCGAGCAACTCATCATGGGGATGATAAGCATGGTGAGCAGGCGGCTTTTGCGGTCTTCAATAGTGCGTGTAGCCATGATGGCAGGCACGTTGCAGCCGAACCCCATTATCATGGGGATGAAACTCTTGCCGTGGAGACCCATACGGTGCATCAGTTTGTCCATGATAAAGGCGGCACGTGCCATATACCCGCTGTCTTCCATGAACGAGATGAAAAGGTAGAGAATAAGTATGTTGGGCAAGAATACGAGAACGGAACCCACACCGGCGATGATACCGTCGCAGAGCAGACTTTTAAGCGGTCCGTCGCTCATGGCTGAGCCCACCACTTCGCCGAGCCAGCTGAAAAGAGCATCGAGCCAGTCCATGGGGTACTGCCCAATGGCAAAGGTGCAGAAGAAGGTGATGAACATCACCACGAGGAACACGGGATAGCCAAGCCAACGGTGGGTCACCACCGAATCTATCTTGTCGGTATGTGCATGAAGGGTGCTCTTTTCGTTTTTCTCGTAGCATTCGGCCAGTGCACCACGCACAAAGGCGTATTTTGCGTCGGTGATTGCCGATTCGATGTCTTGGTGCTCGGGCTCCACTGTTACCTGGTGTCCTTTGCTTATGTCTTTGTCCACCAATCGTCGGCCACTATGGCGCTTGAACTCTTCGGCAATCTGGTTACGCATTTCCAGTACGCTGCCGTCGGGGTCGCGTTGCTGGACATACTGCTCCAATTGGTTGTCTTTCTCTAACAATTTGATACTTAAGAAACGGGTGCTAATATTGTCGCTGAATCCGTGCTCGTATAGCTCTGTGCGAAGTGTTTTGATATGCTGTTCCAACTCTTGCCCATGGTTGACATGGATATGGCGGGTCTTGGTATCACGTCCCTCGAACACTTCGATGATTTTGTCAAAGAGGTCGGCTATACCTGCGCCGTTGCGTCCTGTGGTGGGTATGATGGGCATGCCCAATAGGGTGGAGAGTTGGTCTATATCAAGTTTGTCACCACTCCTTTTCAGTTCGTCATACATGTTCAGTGCCATCACCATGGTGATGTCCATGTCGATTAATTGAGTGGTGAGATAGAGGTTGCGTTCCAGATTGCTTCCGTCCACCACGTTGAGGATAATGTCAGGACTCTTCTCAAGGATGTGTTTGCGTACATATAGCTCTTCGGGTGAGTAGGCACTGAGACTATATGTGCCTGGCAGGTCGACAAGGTGGAATGTATAGCCTTCATATTGGAATATGCCCACCTTTTCGTCCACAGTCACACCACTGTAGTTCCCCACTCGCTCGTGGGCGTGGGCTGCGATATTGAAAATGCTGGTCTTTCCGCAGTTGGGATTGCCGACCAGCGCTACATTAATAGTATGAGTGCGGTGCTCGGCTATATGTTGAAGCTTTTTCTCGGGAGCATCGATTGACCGGAAATCCTTGTGGTTGACAATCTCTTTCTCCGCTTCAGCCATGGTAACAATCTCTACCTTGGTGGCATCGCTTCGGCGCAACGACACTTCAAAGTTCATAATGCGGTATTTGATGGGGTCTTTCAGCGGGGCGTTCAGTACCGTCTGCACAGTGACTCCTTTGATGAATCCCATCTCAATGATACGTTTGCGGAATGCCCCATGACCCGCCACACGCACAACTACACCACTCTCACCTGTCTGTAAATCCGATAGTAACATTGTTTCTTACTTTTTCTTTGAGAATACAAAAATATACATTCTTTTTTATTCGAGCAATCATTATTATTAGTGATTTTCTTTTTATAGCCGTGTATAGAGTCATACCTTATTAATAAAAGCATTTGAGAAATCGCTCTCCCACCATTCTGTTTGTACTTGGATTCAATCGGACTGTTACAGTGAGTTTTCGTGTTGTCAAGTAAGCAGCGATTAAGAAACAGTTTGCAGCAATTATGTGGTGAAGTTCCGGTTCCCCGTTCCCGTCCGTTCCCCGCCCGTTGTCCCATCGTTGTCCCATCGTTGTCCCATCGTTCTCCCATTTGCAAAGGGGAAATGAGGGGGGAAGGGAGGGGTAGGGGAGGGGCGGGGAGTGTCGCTGAGGCGTCCCGCCCGCCAAGGCGCGGCGGCTTGGTGGAAACAAAATGTTGATGCACAATGTGTTGTATAATTCCCCCGCCATGCCGAAACGATGTAACATCGGTGATACACAACAACTTGCGAAGACATTGCGTTTTTTTCGGTCGTTCACCGCCCGATTTTCCAAAAAATCCGGACTGGAAAAGCGTTTTTGCGGCGTGTTCCGGGCATGGTTTCCTTTTTTTTGAAAAAAAATTCGTGCTGCAAGTGCCTGAAATAAAGCGTCCGGAGAGGAAACATGAAAAAAACATGAAAAAAAATTTTGGCGGTTTGGAAAATGGTTGTATCTTTGCACCCGCTTTCGACAGGGGAGCGCACCTTTGAGAGGGGCGTCCGCGGGAAGCGAAAGGACATTGAAAGAATGCGGAAGATGAGATAGCGTGTGTCGGAAGCCGGAGTGAGACTCTGGCGGAGACACGAG
>DBXQ01000010.1 GCA_002309955.1 Bacteroidales bacterium UBA1208 | reverse complement strand
CTGTGGCCAAAGTCGTCGTCCAGTTGTACCGCCCGGAATACCTGCTGATACGCACCGAGGGGAACGAGGTGACAAGTGCGGCGGCCGTGGACATGGCCGGGAGGACTGTAGCGACAGCAGAGAGCTTTGCGAACGGCATGGCCAAATTGGAGATGCAGCGTTGTGCGACCGGGGTGTATGTGGCGGTGGTGAGGCTGAAAAGCGGCAAGACTGTGAGCCGTAAATTCGTGCATTGGCAGCACTGAAATAGGCTGGCAGAAAAGCCCCTCGGACACATTGAAAGCCAAGAGGGATGCCACACCAAGGGCTTTTCTTTCAAACGCCGAATGTGAATAGCTGCAAGAGCAATACACTGTATATTTGTGCATTACACTCCAACAAAAAGAAGTCATGGCAGCACGGCCGAAAGGAGTGGGTAAAGTTTTTTTGTCTATGTGTGAAAAAAAACGTATCTTTGCACCGCTTTTTGTAGTATAAACTGACAAAGGTTATGTTTGATTTTGAAGCCATTGTAGTGGAGATAGAAATGAAGGTTCGCAAACTGATAGGTGAGAATCGGCGGTTGCGTGTGGAGGCAGAGGAAGCAAACGAGCGTTGTCGGCAGCTGCAAGAGCAAGTGGATAAACAAAATATAGTAATTAATAATTTAAAAGAACAAAACAATAATTTAAAATTAGGGAACACGCTGACTCAACAGGGCGATTCTGCAGAGATTAGACTTAAAATCAATCAACTGATACGAAGCATAGACAAAAGTTTGGCATTAATCAACAAATCAGAATAGTCAAGAAATAATAAAAAACCAAAGGCAATACAATGAGCGAACTACCGGCCACAATAAGAATACTGGAACGGCCATACAGGATGAGAATCAATGCGGAGGACGAGCAATACTTACGTCAGGCTGCAGCGTTGATTGACTCGCAAGCCAATAGTTATGCGAAGATGTATGCCTATAACGACCGACAGGATTTGTTGGCAATGGTGGCTTTGACCCAAATTACCCAGTTTATGAAACTAAAGACCACACATCGGTTTGAAGACACGCAACTGGAGGACAGGCTCACCGAGATAAACCGACTGCTTGACAGTATTGATTAGACACAACAAAGGAAATATCCTGCATCGAATCTGAAACAGTTTGTAAACTCAACACCATTTACAAACCGAGTAAGCTCAGGGGTGGGTAGGTTGTATGGCTGAGACACCCGGCACTCAAATCCTAACAGTTCAGAGTTTACCATAACTCTCGGATGATTTGGTGCAGGATTCTTTAGACTAAATTGAACTGAAAGTCCCAAAGGCCGGCGGAGGTTCCCCCAAAAACATTCAACAACAAACTATGATTGGAATAGGTATCATTATCGGAATCGTTGTAGGCGGCGGTGTGGGCGTATGGCTCGCCACCAATACACTGCGCAACCGTCTGCTGGCCAAGAGCCAACAAGTGCTTAAAGATGCAGAGGAAAAGGGCGAAATGATTAAGAAGGATAAAATCCTGCAAGCCAAAGAGAAATTTCTGCAACTGAAAAGCGAACACGACAAACAGGTAAACGAAAAGAACAGCACCATCCGAGAACAGGAACAGAAACTGAAACAGCGCGAACAATCGCTAAACCAGAAGGTGGAAGACCTGCAAAAGAAGAGCAACGAGCTGAAACAGGTGAGTGAAAACTTAAACGGGCAAATAGAGGTGCTCCGCAAACGGCAGGCCGAAGTGGAGAAAGTGTACAACGAAAGCATTGAGAAACTGGAACATATTGCCGGCATGACCGCCGACGAAGCCAAGCAACACCTCATCGAAATGATGACTGACGAGGCCAAGTCAGAAGCTGCAAGCAACATCATGGACATCGTGGAAGAGGCTAAAATTACCGCCAACGAACAGGCCAAGAAGATTGTCATCCAGTCCATCCAACGCACCGCTACCGAGAATGCCATTGAGAACACAGTGAGTGTGTTCAATCTGGAGAACGAGGAGGTGAAAGGCCGCATCATTGGACGCGAAGGCCGCAATATACGTGCTCTCGAAAGCCTGACAGGCGTGGAAATTATTATCGACGACTCGCCCGATGCCATCATCATCAGCGGCTTCGACCCCGTGAGACGCGAAATAGCCCGCTTGTCGCTGCATAAATTGGTGACCGACGGTCGCATCCACCCCGCACGTATTGAGGAGGTGGTTGCCAAGACCCGCCGCCAGATTGAGCAGGAGATTGCCGAGGTGGGTAAACGCACCTGCATAGACCTTGGCATCAACAATATGAACCATGAGTTGATGCGCATGGTGGGCCGTATGAAATACCGTTCATCGTATGGCCAGAACCTGCTGCAGCACAGCCGTGAAGTGGCTAACTTAGCTGCCACGATGGCCTCGGAACTGGGACTGAACCCCAAGTTGGCCAAGCGCGCCGGACTGCTGCACGATATCGGAAAAGTGCCTGAGACAGATCCCGAGCTGCCACATGCAATCTTCGGTATGAAACTGGCCGAGAAGTACAAGGAGCATCCTGACGTGTGCAACGCCATCGGTGCCCACCACGATGAGACCGAGATGACCAATCTTATCTCCCCGATTATTCAAGTGTGCGACGCTATCAGCGGTGCCCGTCCCGGTGCCCGCCGCGAAGTGGTGGAGGCTTATATCAACCGCTTGAAGAAACTGGAAGACATGGCCATGACTTACCCCGGAGTGGTGAAGACCTACGCCATACAGGCCGGCCGCGAATTGCGCGTGATTGTGGGTGCCGACAAGGTAAGCGATGCCGATGCTACCAAGTTGAGCTTCGACCTGTCGCGCCAGATTCAGAACGAGATGACCTATCCCGGACAAATCAAGGTGACCGTCATCCGCGAGACCCGTGCCGTGAATTACGCAAAATAATACAATACTGAATGGAAAGTTGAAGATTGAAGATTATCGGCTGCGACAGCCTAATTTTCAATTTTCAACTTTCAATTTTTAATTTAGAAAAGATGCTGCTTAATTTCATCCATTGGAATGTAGACCCTGTGATGTTTCACATCGGTTCGTTTGCACTGAGGTATTATTCATTGGGGTTCCTGTTTGCTTTTGTGTTGGGCTACCTCATCTTCGCCAACATGTTCAAGCGCGAAAAGGTTGACTCGAAATATCTTGAGAATCTCCTTATATGGATGTTTGTTGCCACCTTGGTGGGAGCCCGTCTGGGACACTGCCTATTCTATCAGCCCGACTATTTCCTGACCGCAGCTCATTGGCCGGAAATTTTCCTCCCCATTGATATGCAGACGGGGAAATTCACAGGCTATGAAGGGTTGGCCAGCCACGGGGCAGCCATTGCCATACTGCTTACCATCTGGCTATGGTGCCGCAAGAACAAATTCAATGCGTGGTGGCTGTTGGACCGACTGGTAATAGTCATAGCATTGGGCGGTGCATTCATCCGTTTAGGCAATCTTTTTAACAGCGAAATCTATGGTGTAGAGACCGCCCTTCCCTGGGGTTTTATCTTTGAGCGCAACGGCGAGACCGTACCCAAACACCCTACCCAGCTCTACGAGTCATTCTGCTACCTACTTATCTTTTTAGTCACATACATTGTCTATCTCCGCAAAAAAGGGAAACTGCACAATGGCCGTCTGTTCGGATGGTGGATGATAGCCCTTTGGGGTGTGCGTTTCGTCATCGAATTTGTGAAAGAGGAGCAAGTGGACTTTGAAAAAGGCATGACCCTCGATATGGGGCAATGGCTCAGTGTGCCGATGATAATAGCAGGTGTTGTGATAGTAATATTGTCGCACAAAGGACTGCTGAAAGAAGGCATATTCACCGACAAAAGAAACAAGAAATAATTTAGGTATAAACCTTTAAGCCCATTTTTATCATGAAGAAACTTATACTTGTTCGCCACGGCGAAAGCGAATGGAATAAAATGAATCTTTTTACTGGATGGACCGATGTGGACTTGACCCCTTACGGCATGTGCGAGGCCTATATGGCCGGTCGCCTGCTGAAGGAGGAAGGCTACCGTCCCACAATGTGTTACACCTCTTATTTGAAAAGAGCTGTAAAAACCCTGAACCAGATTCTCGATGCCATGGACATGGACTATTTGCCCGTGGAGAAGAGCTGGCGCCTCAACGAGAAGAGCTACGGAGCCCTGCAGGGTGCCAACAAAGCCGAGACACTGAAGAAATACGGTGAAGAGAAACTGATGCAGTGGCGTCGCAGCTACGATGTACAGCCTCCTGCACTGGACATCGACGACAAGCGCAATCCCCGTAAAGACCCGCGCTATGATGCCGTAAGCGATGCCGAACTCCCAGCTACCGAAGCTTTGTGCGACACCATCGCACGACTGATGCCTTATTACAAAGGTACCATCCTTCCCGCTTTCGAACAGCACGACGAAGTGATGGTAGTGGCTCACGGAAACAGCCTACGAGGTATTGTAAAGACCCTCAAAGGGATAAGCGATGCGGACATTGTTGGATTCAATATTCCTACCGCAGTTCCCTACATTTTTGAGTTTGACGACCAAATGAACCTCAAAAATGACTTCTATTTGGGCAACCAAGAGGAAATAAAGAAAAAAATAGAAGGCGTTAAGAATCAGGCTAAAAAGAAATAAATTGAAGCTGAAAAGTGCAAAAAACGAAAAAAGTTTTGTCCAATTCAAAAAAAGTTCGTACTTTT
>DBXQ01000068.1:39926-40472 GCA_002309955.1 Bacteroidales bacterium UBA1208 | reverse complement strand
CTCGTGTCTCCGCCAGAGTCTCACTCTGGCTTCCGACACACGCTATCTCATCTTCCGCATTCTTTCAATGTCCTTTCGCTTCCCGCGGACGCCCCTCTCTAAGGTGCGCTCCCCTGTCGAAAGCGGGTGCAAAGATACAACCATTTTCCAAACCGCCAAAATTTTTTTTCATGTTTTTTTCATGTTTTTTCTCCGGACGCTTTCTTTCAGGCACTTGCAGCACGAATTTTTTTTCGAAAAAAAGAAAATCACGCCCGGAACACGCCGCAAAAACGCTTTTTCAGTCCGGATTTTTGGGAAAATCGGGCGGTGGACGACCGGAAAAAACGCAATGTCTTCGCAAGTTGTTGTGTTTCACCGATGTTACATCGTTTCGGCATGGCGGGGAAATTATACAACACATTGTGCATCAACATTTTGTTTCCACCAAGCCGCCGCGCCTTGGCGGGCGGGATGCCTCAGCGACACTTCCCGCCCCTCCCCTACCCCTCCCTTACCCCTCCCTTCCCCCTTCATTTCCCCTTTGCAAATGGGAGAACGATGGGA
>DBXQ01000068.1:16927-39894 GCA_002309955.1 Bacteroidales bacterium UBA1208 | reverse complement strand
CGGACGGGAACGGGGAACCGGAACTTCACCGCATTATTGCTGCAACCTGTTTTTATCGTTACTCGCTTTACTCCTATTATATAAAACAAGGGGGGAGGCGCATAAGCACCTCCCCGTCCTCAAAAAAGATTATGAAAAACCGTCTATTCAACATCCTTAACTAATCGGACAGCGCAGCCTAATTGAAGTTTTAAGGAGTTGCAGCTGATGGATGATGGCACAGGAAGTGGCATACTATAGGCCATTGTATTGTCAGATTCGTTACGAGTTCCCGACCAATAATAAGCTTTTGCCACCTGACTATTATATTGAAGCATAGTGCCATTTCGGTATGCTCCTACACCTGGGAGGAACAAACAACCTTCAGGAATCTCATCCGATGCTAATGTTGAAGGAACACTTGATTGATCTGTATAACCATCGGGAAAAACTATAATACCTTTCATGTTTACATTATTACCAATCGTAATATTGTTAATTGTGACAGATTTAAAACTATATCCCAATCCACAATGACTTTCATCATTATCAAAATATCTGCGTTTTAATAAATACTCCCACTCTACTCTTGTTAACGTCCGCCACATATGAACTTGATTGCCCCCGTTGCTAATAGAATTATGATATCCCCAGTCATATTCTGTGCCTGAGATATTAGTAACTGTATAAGGATAGTATTGATACGATGAGTTTGTTTCAGTAGGATTAAATGTCCTTCTACTATCAGTGTAGCCACTGGTGCCCCATCCAAATAGGTCTATCCAACCACTATAGTTTGCTGCTATACTTGCATTGTCACTTCCAGATACAGTACCAATACACACATTTCCACATACAGCATCCCACTGGTGTTCAGCAAAGCGCCATGTACTTGTTGAGGGTTGGTATTGCAGATTGCCATTTGAGAAATAGACCTGCTGGGTAGGGCTTACCGAGAAGTAGCCGTGGACTGCGCCGGTGGGGAACTGCACGTTGCCCATCTCGAAACGGACATCTACCAAGCTGTTGCAAGGGATGGAGCCTGCATTGGGATTGGACTCGCTCTGTTCGTGAGTGACGGAGACATCCTCGGTGCCAGCAACGGCGTGGACGGTGATGCGGTAGCGGTTGGGGGTGTAGAGCGAAGCAGGGACGTAGACATAGACTGTCTTAGCGGAGCCTCCAACTGGGAGGTTCATGGAGACCGAGCGACGGTTGAGGGTCTGGTCGGTGTTTTCAACAGCCAGAACGACTTTTTTGTCATCTTCGCTGGTAGAGGTAAGGACAACGTGGCGAGAATCGGATTCGATGTTATTGATGTAGCCTGCACCGCAGAGGGGAATGCCCGTGGCCTCAACTGTTACGGAGTCGACGGTGATGGTGGAGTGGGGGGTGTTGTTTACAATCTGGATGGCCAACACCGCACCCAGATTGGAGAAGGTGAGGGGGCTATTGTCCGAAGTGAGATAGGCAGCCATGGGAGCGTTCAACGACTGGTCCTGACCATCGAGAACATAAGGCTGGAGACTGGGAAGGTTGATGTTGATACGGTTGTCGACATCGGAGGCTGAAGAGAAAATACCAGCCGGGAAGACTGCCCAATAAGCACTGGCAGTAGGCACTTCGACAGGGACATTATCGGGGTCGTTGAACGACAGGGTGATAATGTTGTTGTTGACTATCATTTTGTCGCCGTTGCGCCAATAGGGGGTGCGATGGTTGTCACCACCAAGAATTACTTTGCCCTGGCGGTCGAAATGGTTTATCTTAGCTCTCAGGGTAACAACGCCGTCTTTCTGGCAACCGGTGGTCATTACCATCATAACCAATGCACCCAGAAGAAGGATGCGCGAAAAGAATTTATTCATATTTCTTGTCTTTTTATTCATGATAATTAAGTGAATGAAATAGCCTGGGTTTACCATCCCCATTCGAATGAGTTATCGTATTCGGTGCCGGAAGTGGTAGAGCTGGTGTTGCCACCGCCGAAAAAGCCACTCCCGCTATTGGCTACACTGTTGTATGAGGAGCCCGTGCTGTAGTTGCCATCTTCCATTGGCAAAGCAAGTGTTGTTGTTCCACCATTACTGAACCCCCCCATGCCTATCTCGACATTGAAGGCGACTGTCACAATTTTTGGCGGTTGATAAACGGTTTTTTTCTGTTGTTTATCCATATTATTCTCTTGATTATATTTGTTTCAAATTCACTCGAAATTGTTCTGCAAAAATACAACTTTTTTATTAAATAAAGATTTTTTCAAGATTGTTTTAATGCGAGGCAGAGACGAGATTGGGTGGGAATAGTTTCTATTAATATATATAATCAATTCTAATACAGTGACTAATAAAAATTTCGCGAATCGTTATTCCAGGCCACTTAAAAACAAAGTATGGAGTAGTGGGGAATCAGAAAGTGTGGAAAAAAGATGCCCAGAAAGGGGTTTGTTTTTCAATTTTGGGATAAACTCTAATGACAGATTTGGGATAAAAAATTGCCCGACAGTCAAAGCAGACTGCCAGGCAATTGTATTGGGTAGCAACCCTCGAAGGGGAACGAACAATTACAATTCGCTGTATTGGTTTACGAGGTCGCGAGCCATGTTGAAGAAGAAGGTGGCCACTTGGTTGAAATCCATGTTGAGGTCTTTGCTGAGGCCGACACGGTCTTTGTAGATGGCTACATTGTACCACTGGAGACACTGGAAGGCACGATGGAAATAGAGCCTGCGGAGTTCGTCGGGAGTGGGTTTGTGGCCGACATAGGCTTCGAGAAGGGAAAGAGCCTTGTCGAAACCGGCATTGCCGTAGCATGCGATGTCGTAGAAAGGGTCGTTCATGCCTGCGAATTCCCAGTCAAGGACATAGAGTTTGTCGCCATTGACGACAAGGTTTGTGGGTTGGTAGTCGCAATGGCAGGGTACCATAGGGACATCGACAAAAGATTGACGCATCTGGTCGAGTTTGGTGCGGAGGTCGACATATTCCTTGGGATGGGTGAAGCCCATTTCGCGACAGTAACGTTCGTAGTCGGAGAGACGGCCGAAGGCGTTGTAGTCTTTGAAATGGATATTGCTGTTGTGGATTTTCTTGAGGGCTTTTACCGACATGTCGTTGTAGCTCTCTACATCGGTCTCGGACAAGATAGTGCCCTCGACATATTCGGCAAGTTTTTCGCCCGAGATAATCTCCACATAGGATGTGGCATTGTTTAAATCGAGTTTGTTGACCTCTTGGATATTGTCCCACTCTTCAACGCGGTCGACAAATTTTTCGGCATATTTACCGGGGACACGATAGGTGTAGCGTTTGCCACGGGTTTCGACAACATAGGTGTAGTTGCTCATTCCGCCTTCGAGACGTTTGACAATGGTGGCGTCCTGGGTATGCATCAGGGCATTGACACGGGCTACTATATATTCTTCTACGTTCATTTTTTATAGAGGGGATGGATTTTATAGATACGATAGAAATGATAGGTTTTATTTCATGCGGCTTAGGGCTGCGCCTGCAGGGGCGTAGCCTGCATCGGCGGCCATTTTAAACCATTTCTTGGCTTGTTTTTTGTTGGCGGGGACTCCCTCATCGCCATTCTCGAGCATGACAGCACAGTAGTACATGGCCAAGACGTTGCCACCTTCGGCAGCCTTGGTGTACCATTCGAGGGCTTTGGCCATGTCCTTCTCCACATATATGCCATTGATATAGCAACCGGCTACGCACATGCATCCTCGTACCGAACCATGTTCGGCAGCATAGAGGTAATGCTCGTAGGCTTTCTGCGAATTGAGGACAACGCCTTGACCCTGCTCGTAGCAATAGCCCATGTTGCAGTAGCCTTCAAGGCTACCCATGGCGATGGCTTTTTCGAAATAGAGCACAGCGTTTTTGAAATCGCCTTGAGCTTCGTAGACATCGCCGAGGGTGTTGATGGCATCGACGCGCTCATTGTCGGCGGCCTTTTCGAGCCAAGAGATGGCCATGGCAGTGTCGGCGACACAGCCATATCCATTCAAGTAACAAAGGCCAAGGTCGTACATGGCCAAGGTGTTGCCGAGATTGGCAGCGGTGTCGAGATAGGCTTTGCCAAGGGCTTCGTCTTCAGGGCAGCCATTGCCTTGCAGGCAGGCAATACCCAACTGGCAGTAGGCACGGCTGTCGCCAGTGCTGCGAGCGGCATTCTCGAAGATATGGTAGGCCGTTGTTGGATCGGCCTCGTCGACACCGACTCCCTGCTGCAACATGACGGCAAAGGAGATGATACCATCGATATTGCCGCGCTGGGCAGCAGCATACATGTATTCAAATGCATCGCTGAGACGGTTTTCGTTGAGGAGCAGACGACCCAGAAAATAGCTGGCATCGCCTGAGCCATTCTGATGACCACTGATATAATAGGCCAGAGCAGTGTCGCCGTCGGCGGGAATGCCGGCACGACCAAAGTTATAGATGTCGGCCACTTTGTATGCAGCATTGCCCACGCCCTGTGCGGCAGCGGCTTTGAGGTAAGGAATGGCGGCAATGGTGTCAATTTCCACCCCGCAACCCTCGAGATAGGAACGGCCTACATAGTAGGTACCCATTTCCTCGCCCGACTCATGGGCTTGGGTATAGAGTTCAAAGGCTTTGGCTTTGTCGAGGGGAAGGTACTGTCCAATCCGGTAGAAGTCGCCCAAATAGCACATGGCCTCACCATGGCCTTGGTCGGCAGCTTTCTGGTAATACTCAATAGCCTTGGCCGAATCGGCTTCGATACCTCCGTCACCCAATTCGTAATAGAGGCCCATCTTGAACTGGCCAGCGGGAATATCGTTGTCGGCCAACTGTTTGAAATAGGATACTGCTTTCACATGGTCGACCGAATCCACATTGCGACCTGTTTCATAGCAATAGCCCATGGCATAGATAGCATCAATATAGCCTTGCTCGGCAGACTGCGAAATGAGTTCCATTCCTTTGGCGATGTCGGCCTCTTTTTGCTTGCCAATCTGACCATTGAGATAGAACAGACCCAGACGGTAGAGCGATTTGGGGGAACCTGAACGCTCATAGTACTTGGCGGCTTTCTTGTAATCAACTTTGTTGCCATCCATACCGAACTCATAGACCGTTCCCAACACCTCGGAAGCCATCTTGCTTCCTTTCTTGTCGCCCTTGGCCATGTATTCGTTACAGGTTTTGCCGTCCCCTTCATTCTCGTAAAGCATGCCAATCCAGTAGTAACCGTCGGCCTGGCCGTTGTCAATCATCTGCTGGAAGCACTCGGCAGCACGGTCGTTGTTGCCATTGCTGGCATAGAGACGACCCAGATTCACCAGTGCAGTGGTGTCACCGTACTCGTTAGCTTTGCGATAGTATTTTACGGTCTGAGGCATATCTTTGTAGTCTTCACCCTCATAGATGGAGGCAAGGAACATGGCGCATTCGGCACTGTAGTATTGGTCGGCACCACGCTTGAGCCAGTATATGGCACTATCCACATTGGTCTCGCATCCGACACCGTTATAAAGCATAATCGACTTCAGGTAGCAGCCCTCGCCTTGGTTGTTGCCAGGTAATGTGCTGGAGGCCACTTTGTGGAAATAAGCCATGGCTTCGGGATACATTTCCTCTTCATAAAAGAAACGTCCCAAGCGGAGACGGCAGAAAGAGCTGCCGAAAGCGTCGCCTTGCTGCCATATCTGCATGGCTTTGGCGCTGTCGCGAAGTCCTTTGTTGGTGGGGTACATGTAATAGAGACCTGCAATGGACTGCGTATAACGAAGCGAGTGATGCTCCTGAATCAACGAGTCGAGCAAATGCTGAGCCTTGGCCTCATTCTCATCCACACCGAATCCAAAATAATAGCATTCGGCGGCAAGGGTTACAGCATCGGGGTCGCACCATTTCATTCCTTCGTTGATATATTTCCAAGTCTTTTTCTTATCGCCATCCCTGTAGTAGATGTGGGCAATGGGTGTTGCAGCATCAATGTCCCCCATCTTAAAAGCTTTCTCTAAATACGAGAGTGCCTTTTTCTTGTCCTTCTGGATTGTACCCAATCCATAAATGTGATTTATACCCATCTGGTAATAGCCCCAGGAGGCACCCATTTTGCAAGCCGCTTCATACAACTCCACAGCTTTGGCGGTGTCGGCTTTGCAGCCGATACCCAGTTCATAGTATGAAGCCAGTCCGGCAAGAGCATTGCCCAAACCTTTGTCGGCCCACTCCTTGCGGATGGCAAAGGCACGTGCAGTGTCCTTGGGAAGGAGTGTTCCCTTGAGGTGATAAGAGGCGATGCGTATCCATGCCTCACCGTCGCCGAGGTCGGCAGCCTTGCGATACCACTGCAAAGCAAGGGTGGAGTCGTGCTGTACCCCGGCACCATTCTCGTAACATTCACCTAACCGCACCATCGCGGCAACGTCGCCTTGATGAGCCTTGTCAATAAGTTTCTTATCGGCTTGGGCACCGACAACCAACGGCATCAATGCCGTAAAAATAAGGAGGAAACCGTATTTTTTCATCTTTATAATATATATTTTCGCAATGCAAAGATACTAAAAAAAATCCATTTACGTTATTTGTAACTACAAAATAATTTCTTTTTCACATGGACACCATCGAGATAGTCATAGAGAACACCCACGAACGCCGTCAGGTGCGTCAAGGCATTACCCTTGCCGAACTGGCACAGGAATACTACACCGAACTGGGACGCATGCCCTTGCAAAACCCCATATTGGGGGCATTGGTCAACAACCAAGTAGAGCATATGCAATATCGCATCTTCAACCCCAAAACCATCTACTTCTTCGACATACACAACTCCCACGGTTGGCGCATGTATCAAACCTCGCTCACCTTTATGCTCTACAAAGCTGTGCGCGACACCTTCCCCAAGGCGAACCTTGCCGTAAAGCACTCAATGCAGGGTGGTTTCTACTGCACTATATCCAACGTCGACGAAGACCGTTTTGAAGTAGCCAAGGCCGTGCGCGAACGCATGATAGAACTGCAGCATCAGGATCTCCCCTTCGAGCACCGAACCATGCTGTTGTCCGATGCCATCGAGCATATCAAGACCTGCAACCTGCCCAAAACCCTCGACCTACTGCAGTCCCTCTCACAACTATACATCACCATGCATGTGCTGGACGGCACTATGCATAAGCTCACTTCTAAACATGTTCCAACTACAGGATGCCTCAAATCATGGGATTTCCACATGTATGCCGACGAAGGCTATCTGCTCCAAATGCCCGACCCTCACCATCTTGACCGTCCTCCCCTACTGCCTGAAACCCCCAAGCTTTTCAACATCTTCAAACAACATCATCTCTGGGTAGACCGCCTACGCGTATCCACCATCACCGACCTGAACCGCATCGTCCGCGACAACAACCAGATACAACTCATCCACCTCTCCGAAGCCCTGCACGAGAAATGCTATGCCGAAATAGCCAATATGATTTTCGAAAAACGCGACCAGGTGAAGATGGTGTTGCTGGCAGGTCCCTCCTCTTCGGGCAAGACCACCTCGTGCCGCCGCCTCAGTGTACAACTCAGCGTTTTGGGATTCGACGTCCATCAACTATCGCTTGACGATTATTTTGTATGCCGTGCCCGCACGCCCAAGCTTCCCAATGGCGAATTCGACTTTGAGTCGATTGATGCCCTCGACATCCCTCTGCTCAACGAGCACCTGCAACGCATGTTCAACGGTGAGCGCGTAGAGATTCCCACCTTCGACTTCATCAAAGGAGACCCCTTCTACGATGGCAAGAGCATCCAGCTCGGTCCCAACAGCATCCTTGTGGTTGAAGGAATACACGCACTCAACCCCAAACTCACCGCTCAGATTGACAACGAACTGAAGTTCAAAGTATACGTTTCCACCCTCACCCAAATAGCCATCGACGACATTAATAGCATCCGCAGCAGCGAGAACCGTATGCTTCGCCGCATAGTACGCGACAACAACTTCCGCGGATGGGATGCCTACAATACTTTGCATCGCTGGCATGAAGTGCGCCGTGGTGAGGAAATCAACATCTTCCCCTTCCAAGAACAGGCCGACGTGATGTTCAATTCCGCCCTGCTTTACGAGCTGGGCGTATTGAAACTCTACGCTGCACCGCAGCTGAAAAAGATTCCCGAGAACTGCCCCGAACACGCCGAAGCCCAACGGCTGCTCAACTTCATCGACATCATCGAACCCATTGAGCCCACCTACATCCCACCCACCAGCATCATGCGCGAATTCCTCGGTGGCAGCAGTTTCCTTTACTAAGCCGTCTCCATCATTGTAAAGAACACAAACAAATAAACACATCATAATATCATGAAACAATTACTATCCATTATCACCCTTTTACTATTCTTGGCATCTGTCCATGCACAGAATACCTCTCCCTGTCCCGGATTGAAGAATCCCGCCGCCTTCACTTCTGGTTCCACCAGTGGAGCATATGTCGGCTATTACTCTGGGCAGACCGGAGATAAAGGTTTCATAGCCCCGAACGCCCTGACAGGAGAGACTGGGGTAAACATGACATCTCCCATTATCACTGCCAACCAGTTGGCCAACACCACAGGCAACGGGGGTACCAGTTATTGCGGCAGCAGCCTTGACCCAACCAAACGTTTCCGCATCATGTCCGACACCGACGGCACTCCTACAGACTCGCTACCTGGATACGACCCCCTGACGGGATACAACCTGCCCTATTGCCCCACCGCCTTCGACACTTCCATCCACAAATCCATCCGCATTGGCAACTGCGGAACCTCTGCCGAAGCCGAAGCTTTATACTACACCATAAGCGTAAGACCCCAAAATGCTTTGCTGACCCTCTATTACGCCATCGTGGTACAGGCTCCCGGACACGGTATCGGAACTGATCCCTCCTTTGTTGTCCGCGTTTGCCGCGAAAAGTCCAACCAAGAATGGCAGCAAATCAGCGACACCTTATTCTACGCCGTCAACAGCCATGGTGTCTCCAATGGAGTGGACGGATGGCACCAGTACTCTAGTCTTGGTAGCGGCGGTTTCTACCGCGACTGGCACAAGGCCACCATCGACCTAAGCAACTATCTGTACGAACTGGTGCGTATCGAGATTTACATGAGCGACTGCGCTTATTATGGCCATTACGGCTACTGCTATGTGACTGGCGACTGCCAAGCACCTAATTTAAATATAACAGGATGCAACGCCGGTGCCTCCCAAGAAGTTTCCACTATCACCGCCCCGGCAGACTTGATAAACTATGTGTGGTACAGAAGCAATGTCAATGGAGTCAACATTCCCAGCCTAATGATCGTCTCCGACACTGTTGGTTTTACCCGACTCTCTCCCGACTCCAGCACCAACAACTCCTACACCTGTACCCTCAACGATTTTATGGTTACACAAGGTGCAGACAGCGGACAACTCACAAACAATATGGTGTTCCGCTGTGATATGACCTCCGCCATGGATCCTACCAAGCCATTCGTCACAAAATACTACGCCCGCGTCGTCAACATCAAGCCCATAATGGCCATCGACACCACTAAGACATGCCACAACGGCATCACGCTCACCAACCAAAGTCATCTTCTCAACAACAGTGACGGATGCGACATCGATTCCACCAAATGGTGGTTCTACAACAATAGCCAAGTCGACTCCGCTGTGGGAGGCCAGGTGTCCTACCATTTCGACTCCATTGGCCTTTACAACATCATGGTGCGTTCCTTCAGCCAAGGTGACCCCAGTTGCTACACCGATAGCACCTACACTGTGCTCATCGACAATATGGGTACCGGCCCATTCAACCGTGACACCGTTTATTCCCTGTCCCCCTACACGTGGCACGACTCCACTTACTCAGCAAGCGGTGTCTACACCTGCACCTATATCGGGCCGCAAGGCTGTTTCAATGTAGACACCCTGTGCCTCATCATCACCTCCGACACCCTCACCGTAACCGCCATTGCCAATCCCCTTGACGGCGGCACCGTGACAGGTGCTGGATTCTTCGCCTATGGCAACACCTGCACCCTTACAGCCATCCCCGGTTCCGGTTTTGCCTTTGCCAACTGGTCTGACGGCACTGCCATCCTTTCTACCAGTCCCACCTACAGTTTCACCGTCTCCTCTGACCTCGCTTTGACTGCCAACTTTATCCACACCCAACCGAGCAATCCCGCCTGCCCAGGTTTTAAAAATCCCTTGTCATTCACTTCCGGCTCCACTTTTGGAACAAATATCGGGTTCTATTCCGGGCAGACAGGGAACAAACCCTATCAAGGAGCAGTCCCTGATGCCCTGACAGGAGAAACCGGGGTAAACATGAACCCTGGCGTTATCCCTGCCAGCCAACTGGCCAACACCTCCGACAACGGAGGTTCTTCCTATTGCGGATCCAATCTTGACCCCAGCAAACAGTTCCGCATTATGTCCGTCACCGATGGACCCGGCAACGGTAACGACCAGGGCAAAGACCCGTCGGTGAACTATGCACTGCCCTATTGCCCCACTTCTTTCGACCCGTCATTCGTAAAATCCATTCGTCTCGGCAACTGCCAAGTCTCCAACCATGCAGAGGCACTATACTACACCATGAATGTAAACCCCCAAAATGCTTTGCTGACCCTCTATTACGCCATCGTGGTACAGGCTCCCGGACACGGTACCGGAAACGATCCCTCCTTTGTTGTCCGCATTTGCCGTGAAAATACCAACTACCAGTGGCAGCAAATCAGCGACACCTTATTCTATGCCGTCAACAGCTACGGTGTTTCTAATGGAGTGGACGGATGGCACCAATACAATGGTATCGGTGGCAGCGGTTTCTACCGCGACTGGAACAAGACCACAATCAATCTAAGCAGCTATCTGTGGGAACGGGTGCGTATCGAGATTTACATTAGCGACTGTGCATTGTCAGGCCATTACGGATACTGCTACATTGCTGGCGACTGCCACCCCATGGAGACCAACATCTCCGGCTGCATTGCCGGCTCCACACAGGAAGTCACCACCCTCACCACTCCTGCCGGCTTGGACAACTATGTCTGGTACAAGAGCAATATCGACGGAAACAACATTTACAGCATAGTAAATATCCCCGACACAATCGGTTTCACCCAGCTCACTCCCGACTCTACCACCAACAACTCCTACACCTGCACCCTCAACGACTTTATGGTTACCGAAGGCGATAATGCTGGGCAATATACAAACAACATGGTGTTCCGCTGCGACATCACCTCCGCCATGGATCCAGCCAAACCCTATGTCACAAAACTCTACTCCCGCGTCATCAACAATAAGCCTATAATGGCCATCGACACCACTAAGACCTGCCAAGGAGGCCTCACCCTCTCCAACCTCAGCTACATCCCCAACAACACCGATGCCGTCGACACCGCTGCCACCCAGTGGTGGTTCTTCAACAATGGCCATACC
Source organism: Bacteroidales bacterium UBA1208 (assembly GCA_002309955.1). Taxonomy (GTDB): domain Bacteria; phylum Bacteroidota; class Bacteroidia; order Bacteroidales; family P3; genus Colimorpha. The sequence goes on along the minus strand of DBXQ01000068.1, from coordinate 28,476 downwards.
GACTCTACCATAGGTGCCAACACTTCATACCAATTCGACACCTCCGGCAACTACGACATCAAGGTGCGTTCGTTCTACCGCGATGACCACAACTGCTACTCCGACAGCACCTACACCGTAAACATCCATTACGACACGGGAACTTTCACAAGCGTCACCGTGAATACCCCCGACCCCTACACTTGGCACGACCAGACCTACACCGACCCCGGCACCTACACCTACGACTATGTGGACAGCCTCGGTTGTCCCAGCACCGACACTCTGCACCTCACCCTGCTGGAAAACTGTATCATCAACACTACCAATCTGCCCTATTTCGACAACTTCGACGCCTATACCTCTTCCACCACTGCGAACACAGGCGTTGAGCCTCCCTGTTGGAAACTTGCACATCTGGACGTACCGATGACCGACGAAGACAAACCCATGATTTATTACAATCCCGAAACTGCACACAGCAACAACTACAGCCTCATTCTCAACAAACGCGGCATCTATGCCATGCCCTATATCGACACCAATATCTGCGACCTGACGCTGTGTTTCTACCTCATGAAACCACAGAATACGCACCAACTACAGGTAGGTGTGATGAGCGATCTAAGCGACTCAAGTTCCTTCGTACCCATCGCCTTCATCAATAACAGCAGCACCGATTTCGAATATGTCGAGGTTGACTTCTCCTCCTATACCGGCAACGGACACTATATCGCCTTCCGCAACACCCTTGCCCCTGACAATTCGGGCGACTTTAGCTGCAACCATATCGACGACCTCACGATTGAAAAAAGCCCATCCCAAAACAGCATAGAGACCAGCAAACCTGACAAACATCACAGTCTGACCCTTCATCCCAACCCCACTACAGGCAAGCTGACCATAAGAACCGACGAGAAGGTAATCCGCGTGAATGTCTTTGACTATACAGGCCGCTGTATAGCCACCTATGAGAAACCGTCAGCCCTCGACCTCAGCCGTTTTGCTGCAGGCCTCTACACCCTCCGCATCACACTGCCAGACCGCATTGAAGTCCGTCGTGTGATAAAGCAGTAAATGTATCTTGCACGAATTTCTCAGCAACAGTTTCCTTTACGATTCGTTTCTTTTACACTGGATATAAATGTATGGTTGTTCTTCAGTTTTACCGAAGAACAACCATACATCAAGCGTATAAAAAAACGTAATTGTATCGGCAGAAGAATTATTCCACTATCACTTCGTCGCAGAACACCCAACTGTCGCTGCCTTTGGCAAGATGCCATTCGGGCAGAGGACCGGGGTTCTTGGCCACAACACGCATGTAGCGTGTGTTGAATTTCAGATTGCGGAGGGTAACAGTGCGGACAGTACTGCCACGCTCGCGGAAGTCAGGATTGCATTGTTCGGTATGCGCCAGTTTCCATGTGTTGCCGTCGGACGAGGTGTAAACCTCAATTGTCTTGGGGGTGAGAATCCAGTCGTTGGCATTATGGAAGAAGCGCATGGTGACAGTCTTGACCGCAGTGTTGGCACCCAAGTCAAGATTGATGTCTATGTCTTTGCCCCAGTAACCTTGCCAGTGGCCATCGGTATAGGTGTCGTCACTGCCCAGCACCCCATCGGTCAAAGCGTTGTCGCCACCTCCGCTATATTTGGCATTATAGTCGCTGTAACGGCTGTTGAGTTTGCTTATCTTGCCTATGGCCTTATGGAACAAGAGGTATTGGTCACTGTATACGGGTTCATCCCACTTGCTATAGGTAACGGCACGCACAATGCAACTGCGTCCAATGGAGAAGGGACGTTTGTAGAGGTTGGAACCTTGCGAGGGCTTGCGGCCATCGACGGTAAAGTATATGGGGCGGTCCTTGAAAATGGAGCGCAACGAGACAAACATCTTACCTTCGCGATACTCGTTGGTGATAAAAACCTTCTGGCGCAGTTCCTGCACCTCACGGCCGAGGCGGTCGAAACGTTCGCACACGATATCACGACTATAGTCGGTGTTTTCCTCGTCCCAGAGGCGAAGATACTCCAACTTGAGGTTATGCAGGTGACGGAAATAGCGGTTACTGGCAACCTGGATGTCGTATTTTACGGTGGACACAGAGTCGGGCTGATTGAGAAGCCTGTAGAGCTGTACTCTCAGTCGGCTCTTTTCGGCCACGCAAAGAATACGGTGGCAATTATAGGCATAGTGTGGCAGACGGTTGCTGTCCACTATGGCGAGAACCCGGTTCACAATAGCCTCAACGCTGTCACACCGTTTCAGCATGGCATCGGACACATCAATGGGGTTGAACTCCATAAGGGGTTGCATTAGAGCCAAGGTAGTATGCCAATCGCCCACCCATTGGTTGCCGTTCAAGGCACCGGCAGCATCAAGCATACGGGTGACCGATGGGTTGCCTTCAGCTTCGGGGTCAAGCTTACGGTATTCGATTTCGAACAGGCGGTCGTAGTTCTCGTTGAACATGCGTTCACGCTCGGCCAACTCACGCTTTGCCTCTTTGAGGTTGGTGGACTTGAGCGGACGCCAAGCCATCTCTGCTGCCCATGCCATGGCATGCCAACCGTCGGCAAAAAGACCTTCGCCACTGTCATCCCATGAGGTGTTCATGAGTCCCCGCGCACCGGCCAGATAGCCATCGCGAGCCAGAAAGGCAATATTCTCTATGTAGTTGCACACCGAGGGGGCTCCACTGGCGTGGCTGACACTGGGTGCCACCCAGAAAGCGTTGCCTTGTTCGCGGTGCAATTGGGCAAACGGGGCTATCATGTCAGCATAGCTGTCGCGCGCACCATAGCTCCAAACAATATATTCCATATCCTTGGGCAGTTGACGAAGCATGGCAGGATTCTTGGCCACGATGTCGCCCCACATAAGCACCTCCATCTTGCGGCCGTCGTCGTGGGCTTCGCTGTAGGCCTGCTGAACAAGGTTGTAGACGCGATTGATATGTTGCACATAGACCTCGTCGGCTCCTATCTGCTCCACATACTGGCGGGCACGACCGCTACCGAGGCCTTCGGTCTCATCGCAGTTGATGTTGAAGAAACGGCTGCTATGGTATGCCTGCACAGCGTTCTCTATCTGATTGCGGAGGAAAGTGTAGGTCTCCTCCTTGGCAGGATTGACATTTGTAGGGCCATCCATAATACTTTGATAGTAAGGGATGCGGAGAGTTTTCTCGAAATGGGCGAAACACTGGAGGTTGGCCATCATGAAGGGGTCGTCGGAATATTCAAAGCTGTTCAGACCACTGTTGCCCGAGATGTCGGGATACTGCTCATTGTAGAGGGTGTGTTCGGTATAGTAGTTGCCGAAATTGAGTTTGTACCGTTCGGAGAAGGAACGTGTCTGACGGCGGAACTGACGATTGGGGATAGGACCGCGGCTAATGTCATCAAGCCATCCACGAAACTGATATGCAGGCCAGTCGGTGATGGTCATGCAGGGAATGCCGGCAGGATAGAGTTTCTTCAGCTGATCAAGGGTCTTGAGAGCATAGCCCCAGCCCTCGTTGGCCACGCAGGTGATAACAACACCCTCAGGCGTAATCTCAAGGCGGTAGGCTTGCTGCTGGTTCTGCGCACCCTCAATACGCTCAACGAAGTTACGGCTTGGTGGTATGCGGGTGGCAGTCAATGTGCCATGACCCATTTCCACACGCTGGGGCGAGGGTATGACACCGATGTTGACGTAATTCTTCTGCGCCGCAAGGGGAAGAAAGGCGGCAAGGAGGGCAATCAATACTATTTTCTTCATGTTAAAATGCGGATTAGTTGCTATGACGATGAGCGGAACGGGGCTGCACACCTCGAAACCGAAATGCAAAAGTACAAAAAAATATTGTAACAACACTTTTTCGACGCAAAAAAACATCGCATTTCCGCACGGAAAGACACCGCGGGCAATACCCACAATAAAAGAGGGAAGCCCGCGTTATAAATAAAATACAATATAACAAAGACGCATGAGACGCATACTTTTTGTCTGCCACGGAAACATCTGCCGCAGCGTGACAGCTGAATTTGTTTTCCGCCACATGGCCGAGGAGGCGGGCGTGGGACACCTGTTCGAGATTGACTCGGCCGCCACAAGTCGCGAGGAGATTGGTAACCCTATCTACCCCATGGCTCTGCGCACTCTCGAGGCACACGGAATCCATGGCGCCAGCCATGCCGCACGACAGGTGACACGACAAGACTACGACTACTATGACTACTTAGTGCTGATGGACAGCGAAAACCTATATGGCATTCGCCGCATTATCCCCAATGACCCCGAGGGGAAGATTAGCCTGTTGTTAGACCATACCCCGCCTTCGGACAAAGCCCATCACGGACGCGATGTAGCCGACCCATGGTATACGCGCAACTTCGATGCAGCTTGGGAAGACATCACCGTGGGTTGCCGCGCCTTATTGCAGAAATTGAAAATTGAATGTGTTGACTTGTGAATTCGTTAACTCGTCAGTCCGGTTAACACATTAATCCATCACCATGGTTTACGAATTGGATCCACATTATCCAGGCTTCCCCGATCCCGAAGAGTCGGAGCCTGACGGTCTGATTGCCATCGGGGGCGACCTGTCACCCGAGAGGCTTATCAATGCTTACTGCTGCGGTATATTCCCCTGGTATAATGAGGGGGAACCGATACTGTGGTGGTCGTTAGACCCCCGCATGGTGCTGAAGCCCGACGAATTCCGATACAGCAAGAGTCTGCGGCGGATTGTGCAGTCGGGCAAGTTCGAAGTACGCATCGACACCTGCTTTGAGCAAACCATGCGGAACTGCGGCAATGTGGACCGCACGGCACAAGGGCAAAGCGGCACATGGATTACGGAGGCGATGGTTAAGGCCTACGTGCTCCTGCATAGGCTGGGTCTCGCCCACTCGTTCGAGACATTTTATGAGGAACAGCTGGTCGGCGGCCTGTATGGGGTAAGTCTTGGACCTTTCTTCTTCGGTGAGTCAATGTTCCACACCATGACTGATGCCTCTAAAGTGGCTTTTGTACGGTTGGTAGAGTTTTGCAAAGCACATCAGTTTCGCCTTATCGACGCCCAGCAGGAGACAAAGCATCTGGCCACCCTCGGCGCAAGACCCATTCCCCGAAGCGAATACCTCATGGAGTTGAACACCATCCGTGGCGACAACACCCTGCAAGGCAACTGGGGGGAAATTTGCTCCTAAAAAAAAGGTTGACGACCTGTGTTAGGTCACCAACCTTTTAGCCATTTCACTCTATCCAGTTACCATCTGCCGTAGTGGATGCGGGAGGGATCCCACTTGTCTTTGGGCTGTTCTTCGCCAGCGGGGTATCCGATAGGAACCACACTGTAAGGCACCACAGTGGCAGGAAGGCCAAGAGCCTGCTTTACAGGTTCCATGCGGTCTGCATAGGGATAACAAGCCGTCCAGCATGCACCCAAGCCGTAAGCCTCGACAGCGAGGAGCAGATTTTCGGTCACAGCACCCATATCGTCGCGCCAAATGCCATTGGGCTGCTGCACAGCGGGGGCATCGGGATTGTCGCGCGGAGGACGCACAACGGTGGTGTCGGCACAGAGCACTACGACAACAGCCGACTGCTTATACATGGACATATTGAAATTGTCGCCGAAAATCTCGTCGTATCGGCTTGTGTCGTTCAAGACCACAAAGCTCCACGGCTGAATGTTTCTGCCCGAAGGAGCAGCCATGGCGGCACGTAACAGGTTTTCCATTACCGCGGCGGGAATGGTATCGCCCGTGTATGAGCGCACACTTTTACGATTCAGGATGTTTGTCATCACCACCTCGGCAGGATCGACCGCGGTGGGCTGGGGTTCGGTCTGGCAAGCTGCTGCCAACAGCGCAACAGCGGCCAATGAAAGGATTGTTTTCTTCATAATGCGGATATTAAACGGTTACTATTACTAACGCAAGCAATGCAAATAACGATGGATGGTCTCCTCTATACCCAGATAAAGGGCATCGCTGATGATGGCATGACCGATGGAAACTTCGTCGAGCCACGGAATCTGCTGGTGGAAATATTGAAGGTTTTCCAATGAAAGGTCGTGTCCGGCATTGAGACCCAACCCACATTCCCGCGCCACGGTCGCAGCCACGACATAAGGAGCAATGGCCTTGGCAGGGGCGTCGCGATACTGACGGGCGTAGGCCTCGGTGTAGAGTTCCACACGGTCGGTACCCGTCTGTGCTGCCATCTCTATCATTTGTGGTTCGGGGTCAATGAAGATGCTCACACGAATGCCGCAGGCTTTGAATTCGGCGACGATTTCGCGCAAAAAGGTCTGGTTTTTGACGGTGTCCCACCCTGCATTGCTGGTCAGCACGTTCTCGGCATCGGGTACGAGCGTCACCTGTGCGGGCTTAATCTCTTTGACAAGCTCCACAAAGCGGGGAATGGGATTACCTTCAATATTAAACTCGGTAGAGATCAAAGGCTTCAAGTCGTACACATCCTTGTAGCGAATGTGTCGCTCATCGGGACGGGGATGGACGGTAATGCCTTCGGCACCATACCGTTCACAGTCCAAGGCAAATTTCACCACATCAGGCACATTGCCCCCACGGGCATTGCGCAACGTGGCCACCTTGTTGATGTTTACACTTAACTTCGTCATTTCTTTGTTTTGATTTTATAATATGTTTATTAATAGTCAGCACTTGCCGCTGCCATCGTCGCGCTTAGGATTGCGCGGAAACCAGCCTTTTTTTACCCGCTCGCGCTGCTTGAACAGTTCAATGATAGACCACAATCCTGAGAAACCTGCCACTCCGAGCACAGCAGCCGTTATCATCCCCCCAACAAGCAACGACCCCACAATGCAACCCAAGCCAAACAGCAAAAACATCCACCAACAGCGCACACCCCAGTAGTATTCCGCCTTGATGACAATAGGATGGAACACCCCGATGCACAGAAACGTCGCTGCTCCGATAATAAGACCTGTGAAATCCATGGGGGTTATCTCAATTTAAACTCCCTGCGGATGCGGTCTACATAGTCCAGTTTCTCCCAGGCAAAGAAATCAACAGACTTGGTGTATTCCTTGCCTTGGGCATCGTACAAAGTTACCTCGGCAGTGTAGGGGTCGCGCCCAATATGGCCATAGGCGGCAGTGGGAGCATAGATAGGATTTTTCAGTCCGAAGCGTTCAATAATGGCGTACGGACGCATGTCGAACAGACGGCCTATGTACTGCGCAATCTCACCGTCGGTCATATCCACATGCGCCGTGCCATAGGTGTTGACATACAATCCCACAGGTTCTGCCACACCGATGGCGTAAGCCACCTGCACCAGCACCTCGTCGCACACCCCTGCCGCCACCATATTCTTGGCGATGTGGCGGGTGGCATAAGCCGCCGAACGGTCGACCTTGGAGGGGTCTTTGCCACTGAAAGCACCGCCGCCATGGGCTCCACGTCCCCCATAAGTGTCAACGATAATCTTGCGTCCCGTAAGACCCGTGTCGCCATGGGGGCCTCCAATCACAAACTTCCCCGTGGGGTTAACAAACAGTTTGTAGTCCTCCCCGGCAAAAAGGGCGCGGTTCTCCTCGCTCAGACGAGCCAAGACGCGAGGAATGAGAACATCCTTGACATCCTTGCGTATAGTGGCAAGCATGGTGTCCTCCTCGCCGAATTCGTCATGTTGCGTGGATATGACTATGGCCTCGATGCGTTGGGGCTTGCCTTCGTCACTGTATTCGACAGTTATCTGGCTTTTGGCATCGGGTCGGAGATAAAGCATCTGCTTCCCTTCCTTGCGGATGCGGGTAAGCTCTTGCAGGAAGATATGTGCCAACGTGATAGGCAGTGGCATCAACTCAGGCGTCTCGTTGCAGGCATAGCCGAACATCATACCTTGGTCTCCGGCACCTTGCTCCTCTGCCTTGGCACGGCTCACGCCTTGATTAATGTCGCCACTCTGTCCGTGGATGGTAGAAAGCACCCCGCACGAGTTGGCCTCGAACATATATTCGCCCTTGGTGTAACCAATGCGGCGGATAACATCGCGCACCGTGTCCTGTATCTCGACGTAACCGTCGCAGGTCACCTCACCACTGACCACCACAAGACCTGTGGTCACCAATGTCTCGCAGGCCACATGGCTGTCGGGGTCGCGACGTAGGAACTCGTCCAACAGCGAGTCCGAAATTTGGTCGGCCACCTTGTCGGGATGGCCCTCGCTTACTGATTCAGATGTGAAAAAATAGCTCATAGTTCTCTGCCCGGTGTTCGGGCTCACATTAAAAAGTTTAAATAAATAATTTTACCCACAGGGGCACACTTACAAAGGGAACGAAAAGACGTGATTGTTAGTTATGAAAATCATGTGTTTAGCATTATTTTTCAGTGGTTGCAATCATTACAAATCTATCCACTTTGCGGGTGCAAAGATACAACTATTTTTCCACACGGCAAGAAAAAGTTTTTCACCCTATCGCTAAGTTGTCACATTTTTCCCCGTTGTGACGGAATTCCCTGCCGGTTACGGATTACCTCAAATAATTTCTGAACACGAATTACACTAATCTCACAAATTCATAGTGTCCGATATACGTGCTTTCAGCACGTATATCGGACACCAATAAAAAACACAAACCATACATTATTATCAACAGCCTCGAAGAGACAGAACCGCAATAGCCGAATGATGATTCTTCGAAGTGCGACGGTCTTCTGACAAAACAGGCGTTCTCCCTCCCTGTTGGCGGGGAAGGAGGACGCAGTAAACCCAAATCGATCATTAGGACGGGAAGTACACTAATTATCAGATAATATCTCCTTTTCATGTTTTCATGCCATAGCGGCATTCCTTTCGGAATCTTGCCAACGAAACCATTTCGCCGTAGCCCGCTACGCCTTCAATGGTTTCGCCGACAATCTTCTCGAAACAAATACCACTCTGGCATAAAACCTAACAACCGATTTGGGATTAATTGGGATGAAAAACACATGATACTCAGTCATTTCGGGATTAATTGTTCCAAACCAGACGCACCGATAAACCGCAACTACGAAAGTCGCTTTCATTTGTGTTGAGGTTGTAACTATCAAAGGCCAGATAATACGCAAATTCGATGAATTCGTGTATCGTGGACGATCGAGAGTAGCCAATCTCTCCAAAATTGCTTACCCAACAAATGTCGCCCCAGTTACCACGTTGGCCAGATGCAGGCAGAAACACAGCACCAGCAGCTTCCATATCTGCCCATTGAACAAAGGTATAGCTATTAAGTGTCCAATCATCCTGTGATGCTAATCCAGAAGTGAATGTACACCCTGAAGGCAAAGTCCAATTGTCTGGCAGAATAATCAGTCCATGCACACCGTTAACATTTCCTATACCATATTTGACAATGGCGTCAGCCCGACTCCTGAACAGGTAATCCCACTCATCTATGGTCAGAGTCTTCCAGAGGAAGGTGGTATTGCCACCGTTTACAATGACATTCGCACCCCAGTCCACAAAAGTTTGATAATCGTTTTCATTATCGGAATGTAAAGTTGGGTTGTTACCCGTCCCATAGCCGAAGAGGTCTATCCACTTAGGATATGTGTCACTGATATTGGCATTGCCTTCACCTACATACTCGTATTGCTCAGGAGCGAAGCGCCAGGTGCCGGGCATATTGCTGCCCAATGCTCCCGCGTGGGTGCCGAGGGTGGTGTATTGCAGGTTGCCTTGCGAGAAACGCACTTGGTCGCCATTCTCGTTGATGGTGAAGAGACCGGGCAACGCTCCCGCATCGGGGGCAAAGGTGAGACTGTTGTTCCGCAGCGTGATGGTGGTTATCTTGCTACGCTGGATACGCACACTGTTGCCCGCACTGACGGTCTTAGTGCAGACACCGCCGTCGCTGCTGTATATCCTTATCCGCATCCCCTCGCTGAAAGTATGCACCGGCAGGAAGATGTAGAAATCCTTCTGGTTGGCAATGCTCTGGGGCGTGTTGCAGGTCATCATGGTGGTCTTCATGCCGTGGCCAGAGTATTCTAACGTGGGGACACCACTGCTGTAGACAACATTGTAGTCGCCTGTCAGTTCAATGTCGCCCGTCACCTCGATGGCCGTGATGCTCACCCCGCTTTTCTGCAGGCGCATCCGCAATACTCCGCAGAGGTTCTTGAAGTTCAAGTTTGTGCTACTGCCCTGAGCGTACATCGGAAAGCCTGTCAATGAACCGTCCTCTGTCACCTGCACCACGGGCAACTCCACCGTGCCGTCGTCATTGGCTGCCGAGGCGGGGTACACAGCACGGTAGGGAGCCTCGCCCGCATCACCTTCCACACAGTGGAATGTAGCTCTGCCAGTGCTCCGCACGGTGGCTTGATACACACCCGAGCCAGCCGCTCCAAACACCTTTATCTGATCGCCCGTGACCCACTGCATGGTGCCGTTGGTGAAGGCAACCTTGCCGTCGTCGTCCTCGCACTCTTCCATCGTGGCCTCGAAGGTGGTGGTGACTACTGTCTCTTTTTGGCAGGAACTCATAGTAAAGGCCAACAGGGAGGTTAAAGACAAAAAAATCAATAATGTTTTCTTCATAAGACTAATCTTTTAATGGTTAAACATCAGTGTAGCGGATTAACTGAAGATTTCATCTCCGTATTCATCGCCCTCGCCAAGGCCTTCGGGGTCGCCAGTGGTAACGCTGCTCTCAAAGCCGCGCTCTACACGGGCATCAATCATTTCTGCCTGCGGAGTTTCATACTCCTGTTTCATCTCTTTTGTCATCATGTTTTATTACTCTATTTCTGCCTACTCTATAAACAGTTTTCAGCTTCCCTGCCTGAGACGGAAAGCCGTCATCCTCAAAACAAGGGACATAAAGAAAGGTGTGAGTCTTTCATTTAATTCACCTTATTTTTATCAGAGGTGCTGGTAAATACCTTTGACCAAATAAGTGTACGAAAATCCATGCCCATGGACGTGAACCTTACGCATTCCTCTTCTCAGTCTAAAAAAAGTTACTAGCTTTTCCGATAAGAGAACAAAAGCATTCAACTCAGTTGTTTATATCTTTTTTTGTGTCTACATTCCTGTTGATGTATTGTTATCGTGTTGCAAAGATACAACTATTTTTCCACACTGCAAGAAAAAGTTTCGCACCTTATCGCTAAAGAGCCTTAGTCTTCTCCGTAATGACATTATTCCCTGCTGGTTACAATATATATTAACCTCAAACCGGTCATTGGGAGAATAGCAGTCCTTTTTTAATCGAAAAAACATGTTATCCCGTCCCTCCCTAATGACCGCCATTAGAAAAAACAGCCATTTGGCTGGTATTGCATTATTTACAAAATATTAAAATTAGGGATGGATTTCTAACGACCTATTTGGGTTTATCGAAGCCCCCTTTAGCTACTCCGGCTCTTCGTAGCCAAAGCACGACAAAAACGGTGCCACCATTTCCATCATTCCTTTTCAATGCACGCCTTTTCCAGCAAATCCTCCCCAGCCGGTGCCCAGATTCCTTTCGCACTGCCCTTGGCTCACTCGACCATCCACCCTTCTACCTCAGTTCTCCTTCTGAAAT
>DBXQ01000068.1:16614-16841 GCA_002309955.1 Bacteroidales bacterium UBA1208 | reverse complement strand
GTTATTATCAGCCTTTCCATTTCACAAGTCTCCGCCTTGCTCCTGAACAGCATCAGGCCTGCTTAGCCTAATGACCAAGAAAAACTTTACGCCGTGCACCCCTTGCAGGGTGTGCACGGCGTAAAAAAAGGATAGGAGTTTTGACCCGTTCAGTCGCGACGGTCGCGGCCAAAGAGCTGGCCAATCCACTGGCGGTTGAGACGGGCGATGTTCTGCCGTTTGATTTC
>DBXQ01000068.1:16473-16601 GCA_002309955.1 Bacteroidales bacterium UBA1208 | reverse complement strand
GCGTAGGTGTTGGTGCAGGAACCGAAACCAAGTTCATCCATTTTCATGACCATCTTCCTTACGCGGTCTGCCGCTTCGACTTTCCCTTGGGGGAGCAGGGCAAGGTGGCTGACCTTGGCACCCACAAA
>DBXQ01000068.1:5925-16349 GCA_002309955.1 Bacteroidales bacterium UBA1208 | reverse complement strand
ATGATTTTGTCGAAGGCGGTACGGTCTACGACAAGGTCGCGAATGACTGGGAAAGCCTTAGCGCGCCAAGGTTCAATCCAAATCTCGTCACCATCGTTGAACTTGCGCATGTGGAGCTGGCAGGTGGTGACACCGTCGTCGTTGCCGTGGGGACGGCCGTTGATGTAAAGGCCGCACATGCCACAAATACCTTCGCGACAGTCGTTGTCGAAACAGACGGGATGGGCTATGCGGTCGTTGATAAGCTGCTCGTTGAGGATGTCGAGCATTTCGAGGAATGAGCAGTCGGGCGAGATGTTGTCGACCTGGTAAGTCTCGAAATGGCCTTTGGCGCGGGCGTTCTCCTGCCGCCAGATATGTAAAGTGAATTTCATCTTTTCCGAATGTGTTAATTTGTGGATGTGTTCATGTGTTAGTATTTGTGGATTCAATCACTTACACATTTACACATCAACGTATTCAATTATTTATAATTACGTTTTGCTATCTTGATATGCTCGTAGTTGAGAGGTTCCTTGGTCATGGTCTCGATGACATCGTGACCTTGGTATTCCCAAGCAGCGACATACATGAAGTTCTCATCATCGCGGAGGGTTTCGCCGTCCTCGGTTTGATGTTCGGTACGGAAATGTCCGCCGCACGATTCTTCGCGGTGAGTGGCATCGGTGATGATAAGACGAGCCAGCTCGAAGTAGTCGGCCAAACGATAGGCTTTTTCCAGTTCAGGATTGAACTCGTCGGCAGCACCGGGGATGAAGACTTCTTTCCAGAAACGGGCTTCGAGATCGGAGACCAGTTGCATGGCTTTTGCGAGGCTCTCGGTGTTGCGAGCCATGCCCACATATTCCCACATGATGCGACCCAGAGCCTTGTGGAAATAGTCGACGGTATGGGAGTGGTCGGAGTTTTCAGAGTTTTCGGAGTTCTTTATATTCAAGAGGGTTTGGAGCCGTTGGCGGACGGCTTGCTCGGCTTGGTCGAATTCGGGGGTGTTGTCAACAATCTTGCCAACATAGATTTGGTCGGCAAGATAGTTCTGCATCGTATAGGGGAGAACAAAATAGCCATCGGCCAAACCTTGCATCAATGCTGAAGCACCAAGACGGTTGGCACCGTGGTCGGAGAAGTTGGCTTCGCCTGCGGCAAAAAGTCCGGGGATGGTGGTCTGCAACTCATAGTCTACCCAAAGACCGCCCATGGTATAGTGTACGGCGGGATAAATCATCATGGGATTCTCATAGGGGTCGACGTCAACAATCTTCTTGTACATCTGGAAAAGGTTTCCGTACTTCTGTTCTACGACATCGCGGCCAAGACGCTGGATGGCATCGGCGAAGTCGAGATAGACTGCCAACCCGGTTGGGCCGACACCATAGCCTGCATCGCAACGCTCCTTGGCGGCACGGGAGGCCACATCGCGCGGCACCAGATTGCCGAAAGCGGGATAGCGGCGCTCCAGATAATAGTCGCGGTCTTCTTCAGGGATATCGTTAGGACCTTTCTCGCCACGACGGATGGCTTCGGCATCTTCCTTCTTTTTAGGAACCCAGATACGGCCGTCGTTGCGGAGGCTTTCGCTCATGAGGGTGAGTTTGGACTGATAATCGCCATGGACGGGGATACACGTAGGATGGATTTGGACATAGCAGGGGTTGGCAAAGGCGGCGCCTTTCTTGTGGCAGACCCAGGCGGCGGAGCCGTTGCTGTTCATGGCGTTGGTGGAGAGGTAGTATATATTGCCGTAGCCGCCCGTGGCTAACACGACGGCATGGGCGGCGTAGCGCTCAAGGTCACCGGTGACAAGGTTGCGGGCGATGATGCCGCGGGCGCGGCCGTCGACAACGACGAGTTCCATCATCTCGTGGCGTTCGTGCAGTTTGACACTGCCGCGTGCAATCTCACGGCTGAGGGCACCATAGGCACCAAGGAGGAGCTGCTGGCCGGTTTGGCCACGGGCGTAGAAAGTTCGGCTGACTTGTGCACCGCCGAAGGAGCGGTTGTCGAGCAGTCCGCCATAATCGCGAGCAAAGGGGACACCCTGTGCCACACACTGGTCGATGATGGCACCGCTGACCTCGGCAAGACGGTAGACGTTGGCCTCACGGGCGCGATAGTCGCCGCCCTTGATGGTGTCGCGGAAGAGCCGCTCGACACTGTCGCCGTCGTTCTGATANNTTCTTGGCGGCATTGATGCCACCCTGCGCGGCGATGGAGTGGGCACGGCGCGGAGAGTCCTGTATGCAGAAAATATCCACGTTGAAGCCCATGGCACCGAGGGAGGCGGCAGCGGAGGCACCGGCAAGGCCTGTACCCACCACGATGATGTTAATCTTGCGCTTGTTGGCGGGATTGACCAGTTTCTGGCTGGCTTTGTAATTGGTCCATTTTTCAGAAAGAGGACCTTCGGGTATTTTGGAATCTAAAATCATTCTTGTTTACTGTTAAAGGATGAACAATATTGATTACAGGCCGAGGTAGACCAGAATGACCACGGCAGCGAACATGAGGCACACCACCCAGGCATAAATCTGTCCGAGGATGTCGATGGCCTTGCCATACTTGTAGTTGTTCAGGCCGAGGGTCTGGAAGGCCGAGGGGAAAGCGTGGCGCATGTGGATGAAGAGCACCACGAAGGTGATGAGGTATAGTATCACCATGATTGGGTTGTGGAAGAGTTGTCGCACCATGTAGTAGAAGTCGGGCTCGGGGTCGCTGTCGGGCAATGCTTCGCGGAGGGTTTGCCGCTCGTCGTAGGTAAGGTGGCGTATCCACTTGCCATCCTTGGTGATATTGTCTTCGGCGTATGCACGCTGCACAATATCCAACACGGCAGCCTTGCTACGGAGACGTGCAATATATTCTTCGGTCTCGGCGGCGTCCTCGTTCTCGTCGGTGAGCGTGGCGGAACGTTCCTCAAGCTGGTTGATAAACTCGTCGAGCGAGATTTCCATCTGGTCGGCGAGCTGTGCCCACTGCATCATCTCTTCGTCCTGCAAATTCTCGGTCTTGACCATGTATTCACCTTTCACCCAGCCCAATTTGACAAAGTAGAACTGACAGAAGTGCATGACGAGGAAAGAGAAGATAAGGATGCCAGACCACATCATGAGTTTGGAACCAGGATGGGTATTGCTTTTGCCATCCTTGTGGTATCGCACAGGACGAGCCAGACGGTTGGTGATCCAAAGCCACGCAGTGAAGCAGATATGCAGTGCAATGAAACCGAGTAGCACTATTTCAAATACCTTCACTATGTAGTTGGTGCCCATAAAATGGCAGAATGCACTGTACCACGCACCATCGTCGTGCCGCAGGACAAGCAGGTTGGCACTGGCGTGGAACAGCAGGAAGATAAGCAAGAATCCGCCCAACAGGGCAACGCATATCTTCTTGGAGATGGAATGGATTTTAGGTAAATTCATATTTCTTGAATGTGTTAATTATTGAACGTGTTAATGTGTTAGTGACTTTATTTACCAACAAGGGTTCCCTGTTATTTTTTACCGGCAGGGGCTCCGCCACCGAAGTCGTCGTAGAGGATGTTCTCGGGAGCTACACCCAGATTGTCGAGCATATTGACTACCGCCGAACTCATGGGTCCCGGTCCGCACATGTAGTACTCTATATCCTCGGGGGCGGGATGGTTCTTGAGGTAAGTGTCGTACATTACGTTGTGCACGAAGCCGGCAGTATAGGGCACGCCTGCAGCATCGGCAGCAGGGTCGGGACGGTCGAGAGCC
This sequence comes from Bacteroidales bacterium UBA1208, assembly GCA_002309955.1. Lineage (GTDB taxonomy): Bacteria > Bacteroidota > Bacteroidia > Bacteroidales > P3 > Colimorpha. The sequence continues at coordinate 12,609 of DBXQ01000068.1, read as the reverse complement.
AGATGGAAATGGAAGTTGGAGAAATCACGTTCCAACTGGTGGAAGTCGTCGAGATAGAACACCTCGTTCAGCGCACGGGCACCATAGAAGTAATGCATCTGACGGTCGGTAGTGTGCAGCGTGCGGGTCATGTGCATAATCTGGGCACGTAACGGAGCCATACCAGCGCCACCACCAACCCAAATCATCTCGGGTTTGTCCACCATGTCGGCAGGATGTTCCTTGACATGGAATTCGCCATATGGACCGGACATGATGACTTTGTCGCCCGGCTTAAGCGAGAAGATATAGGACGAGGCAATACCTGGATTGACATTCATGAAGCCTGAGCGGTCGGGTTTGAACGGGGGCGTGGCAATACGCACAGTGAGCATGAACACGTCGCCTTCGTCTGGGTAGTTGGCCATAGAGTAAGCGCGAACTGTGGGTTCGGTGTTGACACAACGTAACGAAAACATGTTGAATTTCTCCCATGCAGGCACATACTCCTCCCCTATCAAGCCGCGGTCGTAATCGGCATAACTGATGTTGAACTTCGGAATCTTAATCTGAGCATACGAACCTGGAGCGAAATCCATGTGCTCGCCCGGAGGAAGCTGCACTTTGAACTCTTTGATAAAGGTAGCGACATTGCGGTTAGAAATGACCGTACACTCATATTCTTTGATGCTCAGAATAGATTGAGGCACTGCTATTTTGAGATCCTCTTTCACTTTCACCTGACAGCCAAGACGCCAATGATCTTGAATTTGTTTACGGCTGAAAAAGCCCACTTCGGTAGGGAGAATGGAACCACCCCCTTCAAGTACACGGCATTTGCACTGACCACACGAGCCTTTGCCACCACAAGCTGAAGGCAAATATACATGCTGTTCGGCAAGAGTGGAGATGAGCGTGTTGCCCGTAGGGACAGTTAGTTTCTTATCGTCGTTGATAGTGATAGTTACATTACCCTGTGGTATAAGCTTGGCACGCAACACCAACAACAGTGCAACCAATAACAGGATAATGATGACGGTGACAATAAGAGCGGTAAGTATTGTTGTAGCCATATTGATTGTAAATTTTCAAGTTACCGAGTCACAATTTAATACCCATAAAACTCATAAAAGCCAGACCCATAAGACCCGTGATGATGAAAGTGATGCCTACCCCTTTCAAAGCCGGCGGGATATGGCTGTAACGCAGTTTCTCACGGATGGCAGCAATAGCCACGATGGCAAGGAACCAACCTATGCCACTGCCCAGCGAAAAACAAAGCACTTCGCCCATATTACGGTAAGCGCGTTCCTGCATGAACAGCGAACCACTCATCACCGCACAGTTCACAGCTATCAATGGCAGGAAGATACCCAACGAGTTGTACAATGCCGGTGAAAATTTCTCAACAACCATCTCCACAATCTGAACGATGGCTGCGATCACGGCGATGAACATAATCAGGCTGAGAAATGAAAGGTCGACAGTGGAAAACGAAGGGCTAATCCACACCAAAGCCCCAGGGGCAAGAAGATACTTATTGACGAGATAGTTGACAGGTACCGTAATCAACAAAACGAATGTAACGGCAATACCTAATCCCGCCGAAGTTTTCACCGTCTTGGATACGGCCAAATAAGAACACATACCCAAGAAAAAGGCGAAAATCATATTGTCTACAAAGATAGACTTGATGAAAATATTGATATATTCCATATTGTTTTCGTTTTTGTTTGTGTGCTATTGTGTTAGCAAATCACATCTCCACATTTATTCACAGAGGTCTTTGTTACGTGTACGCTGCACCCAAATGATAATGCCGACAAGGATAAGCGCCATGGGAGGCATAATCATAAGGCCATTGTTCTCGTAGCCGAAATGATAAAATCCCAACTTCTCCATGACAGGATACCCCCAAAGGCTACCACTGCCGAAAAGCTCACGCAGAAATCCCAGAATAATGAGGATAATGCTATAGCCAAGGCCATTGCCTATACCATCGCACAGCGAAGGCAATGGAGGATTGCTCATGGCGAAAGCTTCCAGTCGTCCCATTACGATACAGTTAGTGATAATCAGTCCCACAAAGACCGAGAGTTGCTTGCTAACATCATAGACATAGGCCTTCAGCACTTGGTCTACCAGTACAACCAAGGTCGACACCACGACCAACTGCACTATGATTCTGATTCGTGGCGGGATAGTATTACGTAGAAAAGAGATGATAAGGTTGGCCAAAGCCACCACCACTGTAACCGAGACTGCCATTACGACAGCAGGTTTCAGCTGTGCCGTAACAGCCAGACAAGAACATATACCCAACACCTGCACAGTGACAGGGTTATTCTTGTTAAACGGCATCTTTATAAGGTCAATATTCTTTGTGCTCATAGTTTTCTATTCTTCGCTGGGGAATTCAACCCTGCATTGGTTAGCATATATTCTTGGTATCGCGACAGGCACTCTTCGAGCATGGCTGTCACCCCATTGCTTGTCATAGTGCCACCGGAGATGGCATCAACCTCATGAAGCGAATTGGGGTCGGCATTCTTTTTCAACACGATAGGAACAAACTGCGTCAACAATGAATCGGTGCAGCTTTTGCCTATGAACCGTCGGGCAAAAGCCTCTGTTGAAATCTCTCCGCCCAGACCTGGTGTCTCGCCCTTGTGGTCGAAAACAGCCCCCTCTATCACCCAATCCTCGTTGAAACAAATATATCCCCAAATGGGACCCCAAAGGCCTGTCCCGTGTACAGGGATGATACAATTCGTCTCATACAGATAGGCCGGCAGGCTGTCACGGTCAAGGATATTCACTTCTCTAATATTATCTGCATATAACTGCTCAGCGTTCTGAGTCGTGGAGACGATACCTGCGGCTTTCAGTATCATCTGTTTTTTCTCCACAGCTTGGTTGCGCTCCTGTCTCGGCTTAAGACTTATGGACACTACCGAAAGTATCAATGCCGAAACTATAACAAGCACAGCCGAATAGATGAATATATATCGGTTGCTATAGGTTTTCATCTTGCAGTCTCCTTTCTTTTCTCTCTTCTCTTGATATTCCTTGCCACAACACAATGGTCAATCAACGGTGCAAAGCAGTTCATAAGCAATATACTAAGCATCATTCCCTCGGGGTAGGCAGGATTCAGCACTCTCAACATCACTGCGAAAGCACCTATCAGCAGACCATAAATCCATTTGCCGGTATTGGTCTGTGCCGAAGTCACTGGGTCGGTAGCCATAAACACAGCACCGAAAGCAAAACCTCCCATCAGGAAATGATAGTAGAAGGGCAACTGCATGTAGTCATTGGCACCGATGAGGTTGAATAACAATCCCATGGCTCCACCACCTAATACCACGCTAAGCATAATCCTCCAGCTTCCAATTCCGCTAACCAATAGCACTATGGCTCCTAATAAGATGGCAATGACTGAAGTCTCGCAGGTGCTGCCCGCCACGGTACCAATAAACATGTCGAGGGCACTATCCGAAGGCCAGGAACCTGCCGCCAGTTCTCCCAGCGGTGTCGCTCCAGTGATTGCATCCGTACCCCACAAATCAGCTGCTATCCACACACTGTCACCCGACATATGGGTGGGATAGCTGAAGAAAAGGAATGCCCTCGCCACCAATGCCGGGTTGAGGAAATTCATCCCGCTACCGCCAAACACCTCTTTGCCTATCACCACAGCAAAAGCAACTGCCAATGCCAGCTGCCACAAGGGAGTCGTGACTGGCACAATCATTGGGATAATCAAACCCGTGACCAAATAGCCTTCATTCACCTCATGGTGACGTATCTGGGCAAACATAAACTCAATGCCCAGCCCCACCAAGTAGCTCACCACTATCAAGGGCAGCATTCGCAGGAATCCGAACCATAAGCAATACCACCAGCTGGCGGCCGTGCCCAGTTCGTATGGCCAGTCCATGGCGTTCAGCGATGTCTGGAAACCAATATTCCACATGCCGAACAGCAGTGCTGGCATCAAAGCTATCACCACCGTAATCATGGCACGCTTCATATCCACACCGTCGCGCACATGACTTCCGCGACGTGTCACAGTGTTAGGTGTAAAAGCAAACGTCTCAAAAGCCTCGAACGTGCTCTGCAGCCAGCCAAATCTTCCTCCAGCCACAAAGTCAGGCTTAATCTTATCAATAAACTTTCTTAATCCGTCAAACATCACAAAGCCTCCTTTCTCAGCATTTCCAAAGCCTCACGGACAATGGGCTGTATATCCGTCTTCGACGGGTCTATATACTCGCACAGGGCGAAATCCTCGGGTTCCACTTCGTAAATCCCCAATTTCTCCATCAATTCTATATCCCCCACAATACAAGCCTTGAGAAGCTGCAAGGGATATATGTCAAACGGGAACACCCGCTCGAAATTACCAGTGAACACCAACGGACGTACACCTCCGTGCAAATTGGTGTCAAACTTGGGTCGTAGATAGTCGGGTAGCATCTGGTACAACCAATTCATGCCGTGCGGCACAAACCCGCTCGCAAACGTACGGGAGAAACTATGTTTCTTCAACCCCGGCAACAACCAACCCATAAAGTCGTAATAGTCGCCCTCAGGCAAAAGAGTCAACAAATTGTCGTAGGCACCCAGATAGCCATCGGGCTCAATCCGCGTACCGCTTAGCACATTACCCGACACTACACGTACACCTTCAGGGACAACCCTGCCACCAGTCATGGCGGGATAAGATGTATCAAACAGCTGCGCTCTCACCAAACTCTCTACACAAGCTCCAGCCATTGTCCGATAGTAATGTGGATTGCGTGCCTGCGAACCTGCAACGGCAACTACCCTCTCCGGACAATACACACCTGTAGCGGCCCAATGCCCCAACACAGCAACATCCTGCACATTCACTGTCCACACCGTCTCACCCTTGTTGATTGGACAAAGGCATGCAATTTGCGTTCCCACATTGCCGGCAGGATGTGGCCCTTCAAAATACTGGATGCTGACCCGCTCCCGATGGGACGTAACATGCTGCTCCACCACCTTAGCCAACCGCTGGCCGGGACGGAATGAAACAAAGACCGTTCCTTCTGTCAGCAATGTCAGCATTTCTATCCCTTTGCACAAATCATCCTCTCTGCCCTGCAGCGCAAAGTCGTAATCCGGTGCCAACGGGGCACTGTCGAAGCAACTCACCACAATGGCTTTCGGGCAATCGTCGGGATTGGCAACCGTTCCGAAAGGCCGTTGCCGCAGAAGTGCCCACAATCCCTTGTTAAGCATACTTTCTTTTAGCGATAGTCCATCCAGAGTTTGCGGCACTTGACAATCTGCCGCATGAGACGACTCTCCATTACCCCTCACCACAACAGCCAAAAGCTTACGTTTTTCGCCTCTCACTACTGCCTGCACCTCACCGTCGACAGGAGCGACGAACTTTATACGATCGTCATTCTTATCGCATATCAGCGCATCGCCTGCCGACACCTTGTCTCCTTCAGCAACCAACAGACGGGGTACCAACCCCACATAGTCTGTCGGCTTCACTGCGAAGGTTACAATGTCGCAGGCATCGCTGACACGACACTCCGCAGCACCCTCCATCGGCAAATCGAGGCCTTTTTTTATCTTTATCATATTAATTAACTATTTTTCAAATTTATCATCATCTTTTCAGACCCACATTCCACACCCCACACCTCTTCTCCTCCTCGCAAAAAACTGCCAAACACCAATACATTCTATAAATATCAAATACTTTTTACATACACCAAACCTTGCATATGACTACTCCATAAACCCTTGCACTGGAACGTCCAAATCGTTTTGCGATGCAAAGATAATATTTTTTCTTTGATTATCATAAAAACAATTGTCTAATTATAAAAAAATATCTAAAAGAAACATTTCAATATCTAAAAAAATCGTATTTTTGCAACTTGGAATTTAAATCCATTAACTATTTTTGAACACTTTATAGCACTAACTATCAGCAACTTTTTATCCCATCAAATCATACCCGACATAATTAAGACTGCACCTTGTGCAAAACACAAAAACAATATTCATGAAAAAACATCTCATTATCCTCACCCTGATGTGTTTCAGCACCACCCTCCTTGCCCAGCAAACCATAACCGGTTCGTTGAAAGGCAAAGATGGCCAACCTGTAATGTATGCGAATGTTGCCATGCTCCGTGCCACTGACAGCATCTTCATCCGTGGCACTGTGACCGACCAAAAAGGCATCTACACCCTTCAGAACGACACTGTCCCCACCATCTTGCGATTCTCGGCGATGGGCTATGCCACCATCTTCAAGGCTGTGCCCTACACCCGCAACGAAGGCTACTCCGATTTGGAAAAAATCGACATGGGTGTCACCGAAATGAGCGAAGGGGCCATGCTTCTCGATGTAGTGAAAATCGTGAGTCAGAAACCCCTCTATGCCGTCGATGGCGAAAAAGACCTCTACAACGTCAGCGAAGATGCTTCCATCCAGACAGGCAATGCCAGCGATGCTCTCCAGAACTCTCCCGGAGTCGAAGTGGACGTTGAAGGCAACGTGACCCTCAACGGCTCATCCGTGACGGTATGGATCAACGACCGTCCCTCTCATTTAGAAGGCGAGGCCCTCAAACAATACATCAAGACCCTCCCGGCCAACAGCATCGACCGCATTGAGGTTATCCGCAACCCCTCGGCACGCTACGG
>DBXQ01000068.1:5495-5738 GCA_002309955.1 Bacteroidales bacterium UBA1208 | reverse complement strand
TTGGCAATACTCCACTATTAACCACTCGTGGCATCACAGCATCTGGACCAACCTCAACGCCAGCTATGAGTTCGACTCGATGAACAGCATCAGCGGATGGTTTGGTGCTTATCCAAGCTGGAGCAACGACGAGAATTTCGACACCACCGTGCGCACCGACTATGACATTATGGGCAATGCCTACGACTTCGGCAGCCTAAGCCACTCGCTTACCAGCAGCCACAGCGGCGGTGGCTACGGCGG
>DBXQ01000068.1:4704-5486 GCA_002309955.1 Bacteroidales bacterium UBA1208 | reverse complement strand
CACAAATTCAACAACAAAGGACACCAATACTCCATCAATGCCAACGGCAACTGGTGGGGATGGGGACAGCAGGGCTCCAGCCAGCAGGATTACAAGTTCCAACCACAAATGAGCTACGACCACCGCACCAACAGCAACGATGCGAGCGGCAGCGGCTCCATCGGCTTCGACTATTCACTCCCCTATAGCGAAAAGGGCGAAATATCAACCGGTGTGGACTTGAATTTGGGTTTCGGTCATGAACTTTATCTGCGCGACACCCTCGACGCCTCCGGCTACTACTATTGCGACATCCTGCGGTCGGACACCAACTACACACGCGACCACGACATCTCCGCCTACGTCACTTGGCAGCGCAAATGGGGCGACTTCACCCTTAAGCTGGGCTTGCGTGGCAGATATAGTTACAAATCGTCCCGCCATGAAGGTTTGCCCCAATACGATGTGACGGTACATCCCTTCACCGCCTCGCCTTCGCTGCACATGAGCTACCGTACCAAGGACATGCACAATTTCAGTCTCAGCTACACCATGCACACCTCCACACCCTCGGCCGAGAGTCTCAGCAGCTACGAGTCGTTTGGCATTGAGAGCTACTCAACCGGCAACCCGCTGTTGGAACCCTCCCACTCCCATAATTTCGATGCCTCATGGAACAAATACTTCAACAATTTCGGTTCGGTAGGCGTTTCTGGTTCCTATAAGGCCGAAGTGAACGATTTCAACTCCCTGCCCGATGCCCAGTACCATCCATTCTTCGGCCGCGTGGTGGACTTTTCCAA
>DBXQ01000068.1:0-4640 GCA_002309955.1 Bacteroidales bacterium UBA1208 | reverse complement strand
CGCTTGAACGGTGGTGTGGCTTATCGGTGGTACAACGTGCAAGTGCGACCTGGCGAATGGGTCGAAAAGGATATGCCCTCATGGAACGTCCGCCTCAAGGTATGGACCAAACTGTGGGAAAAGGTGGAATTCTTTGTTTCGGGCAACTACAGCAGCCGCGCGCTCAGTCCCTGGAGCCTGATGTACATCAACGAGCCCCGAAAAGGCATTAATCTCGGTGCCAGTGCCGACTTCTTTGACCGCAAACTGTCACTCTATCTCAACTGCAACGACATCTTCAACTGGAACAACTGGGGCTCCACCACTGCCAACCCATACATGTCCACTACCAGCATCAGCAAGTGGAACAGCCGCTACATCACCTTCGGTGCCACCCTGCGTTTCGGCAAGATGGAACTGGAAAGCCGTTCCAAGACCGGTGCTACAGAAGAGTCTGTCGGTGGAGGACATTAAAGACAACCCATCCTCCACGGGAAACAAAACAGCTCCTACTTGTGACAATCACACCTGCCGATTATTCCACCAGCAGTTTCTTGGTCACTACGCCTTGCTCCAAATACAGGGCCACCACATAGGTCCCCCTCCTCCAGCCGCTCACATCCACGTTGGCCGCTATGCCGTCCACTCTTCCCTCATGCACCTTCGCTCCCGTCATGTCATACACCTCCATCCGGCCTATCCTGTACGACGACATCACACTCACCACCCCCCGTGCGGGGTTAGGCATCAGATACACCATGCGGTCTCCTTCCTTCTCGGCTATCCCCTCGGGTTCGGGATGATGCTCATAGATCTCCACCTCCTCTGGACTGCTCCAGTCGCCATACTCATGCGTCACCCCACAATACGAGCGCACCAAGGCAAAGTACATCGTCCCCACCTCAAGACCCGTCAGCGTCACCATCGGCGTGTTCACCGTGGTTATAGTGAAATCCTCCCATTGGTCTGTCATCTTCCCGAATGCCACCTCCCACGGCCCTCCGTCGCCCGAATCCCAGCAGAGCGTCGCACTGCTGTCCGTCCGCGCCACCACGCGGATATCCCGCACATTGTGGCACAGCGTCGTGTCAAACCCCGGATCGATTATCGGGAATATAAAAGGTGCATTCCCAAATGGAATTATATGTTCGTCAAGATCTGCTGCTACTACATGGTGTCCACCGAATTTTTTCCATTCTTTTTTGCGAAATTTAGCCCAATACGCCCATCTGCCGTCTATCTCATCCATCAGCATCCCAAATATAATATACCGTGTCGGATTGTGATCCCACAGCCACATCATCTCTCCTTGTTCCGACTGTGGCAGGGTCTGCCATTGGATGTGGCCTTCATTGTTATAAAAGGCACCCGCCACCACAAACGAGTCCTCCACCACCACAGGCTTCTCAAACATCACTTCATATAGGGGCAACACTAACGAACTGTCCCAAAGCGGTTCTTCATATATATTATAAATATTCAAACATCTACCTGATAGCCATCCGCTATTCACTCTGCAGCCCAAATATCCCGGTGGCAGATGGATATACCTGTGCGGGTCGTCCATACGCCATCCTTTCGCCATCAATTCCACAAGACTGTCGCCAACCACCTGATACAGCATCATCGAGTCCGTAATCCTTCCCGCCAAGGTTGTGTCTCGTGTGTTCAGAAATTTGCGGTTCGACGGATACTCCGGCCATAACAATCCTCCCTGCCAGTTTATGGTAGTGTCACGTGCAGCCTCCATGTATGCCGGTGCCGCTATTCCTATGATTTTTATCGGTCTGTCTGTTTTCATCTGTAGCCCGACAATCCCGTTACCATGACAATAATTGTTTCTACAGTCAAAAACCGGATTGTCATAACCTGGATTGTCACCCTCAGGTGTGAAATCAGCCCTTGTTATGTTGCTAAGATGATTATAACATGTCCACACATGCCAGTCCAACGAATCTACTGTACACCAGTTGTATATATATGGATAATAAGTGGAGTCAGGGCATATCACAGTGTCACCCACTGGGCGTTGCCCGAACACCACTGTCACCCACATCATAGCCACTGCAAGAAAAACAATCTTTTTCATATCATTGAATTTTTTAGTTTTTGCCTTATTCACATTTAATATTCCCCATATTAATTCAATAAAAATATAATAAATGATTCATAAAATATTATATATCAGTTATCTATTTTTTTATATCACACTTCTCATTTGATGCTGCAAACATAACAAAATTTTTTCACCTATGCAAATATTTAACATTTTTGGGCAGGGAACACATCCCAAATCTAACCATTTCAAATGTCCCCTGCAAGGGCAATCACCGAAAACACGCATGCTCAATTTTTTATTGTCCATGTAGGACTATTGGGAGCCAGCCTTTCCAAGGCATGATACCATGCTTGTGTTTCTGCGTTTGCCCGATGTCTATGGCAATTAAATTTTGCCATATCCATTTTTTTTCGTACTTTTGCACTATTGTTATGAAAAAATATATATATTATATTGTACTGATTCTGATGGTGTTTGTGCCTTTGTGCTCTAACGCGCAGGATCGTCCTAATGCAAAGCAAAACAAAAATAAGCCCCGGGTGTATGCCAATACACAGGGAGGGCAGATTAAACATAACAGACTGGTGAAGACAAGCGACCCCGACGATGAATACTCGGGTGTTCGCACAGAGCCATACGGATTGAAGAAACCCAAAAAGAAAGTAAACAACGACACTGTCGATGTGGCCGACGATGTGGAATCCAAGCCAGCCTACCAAGAACCCTATTTCTTCGACGAGAACCCTCAGGACAAAGATAATGAGGATATCGATAAAAAGAATGCCCAAAAGGATCGCAAAAATCAAGAAGAAGACTCTGACGACGAGGAGGGAATGGGTATCGTAACCCCTCATTATGCGCTCTCGCAACAGGATGACCCTGGTACTGACAGTGAAGAGGACATCCTCATGGCCGGTGATTCGGCACTGGTGCATACCCTCAAGATGGATATTTCTGAGATGGCTCCTGTCGAAATCAAACTTACCGATGCCGAACACGGCAAATTTTTCGTCTTCCCCACGCCCGACTATGCCCGTCCCACCTCCCATTTCGGCCCCCGTCGCCGTCGTTTCCACTATGGTCTCGACCTCGCCATGCCCACAGGTGAACCCATCTATGCCGCTTTCGACGGTGTGGTCCGGTTCTCCAAATACAACCGTTCCTACGGCCACCTTATCGTTATCCGCCACGACAACGGCTTGGAGACTTACTATGCACACCTCTCCAAACGCCATGTAGCCCCCGGCACCCGTGTCAAGGCAGGCGAAGAGATAGGGCTCTGCGGCAACACCGGCCGTTCTCGTGGCAGTCACCTCCATTTCGAAATCCGATACAATGGCAATGCCATGAATCCAGAAGATGTCATCAGTTGCGAGACCCGCACCCTTGTCAAACCCTCCCTTCGCCTTACCAAGGACTCCTTCCGCAAGGTGGCCAAGCGCGGGTATGCCAACCAAAGCTCCAAGTCGCGCGTGGGCAACTATAGCGACGGAGGCAAGACATACAAGATTCGCACTGGCGACACCCTCAGCCGTATAGCCAAGCGCAACGGTACCACGGTAAAGAAACTGTGTCAGCTCAACGGCCTTAAAGAGACATCGGTGCTCAAACCGGGACGAACCATCAGAATACGATAATATGCGTCTCGATATCCTCACCCTCTTCCCCAACATGATGAACATGTTTTTCGAAGAGTCCATTCTTAGCAGGGCTCAAAAGAAAGGCATTGTCGAAGTCGTTTTCCACAACCTGCACGACTATTCCCTGTCGCGTTACGGCAGTGTTGACGACTATCCCTACGGCGGCGGTGCCGGCATGGTGATGGCGGTGGAGCCTTTGGCCAACTGCATCGAGGAGTTGAAAAGACAGCGCAGCTACGATGAGATTATCTATACCGCCCCCGACGGTGAGATGCTTTCGCAGCCGATGGCAAATACCCTTTCCCTCAAGGAGAACCTGATGATTCTCTGCGGCCACTACAAGGGTGTGGATGAGCGCATCCGCGAACACTTCATCACCATGGAGATTTCCATAGGCGATTATGTCCTTACAGGTGGTGAGTTGGCTGCCGCAGTCATCGCCGACACGGTCATCCGTCTTATCCCCGGCGTTATCGGTGACGAGCAGTCAGCCTTGGGCGACTCGTTCCAAGACGGCCTCGTGGCGCCTCCCGAATACACCCGTCCTCCCGAGTTCAGGGGCTGGAAGGTGCCGGATGTGCTACTGAGCGGCAACCATGCCAAGATTGAACAGTGGCGCATGGAACAGGCTATCGAGAGGACTCGTAAACGCCGTCCCGGCCTTTTAAATACGTAAATCCTCGGATTTTTTGATTCTTTTAATTCGTGAATGTGTTAGTTCGTGAATCTGACTTGCACATTCATACGTTAACACGTTCAAACATTCAGGCATTCACGATTCACTATCGTCCAGCTTCGGCCGCCCTTCCGTCGCTCCTTATTCCTCAGTTNNCCCATCGTTCTTCCTCCACAGAAGGATAAATGAAGGCGGAACGAACGGTGATGCGACGGAGAAGAATCGTGATTAGAGAAGAGGAAGGACAAATATATTGAATATGTTAATTTGTGAATATGTTAATTCG
>DBXQ01000087.1:7779-9842 GCA_002309955.1 Bacteroidales bacterium UBA1208 | reverse complement strand
ACCACCACCTGCCAAAGTACAGGCAGGGTATCATAGTCTATCTTCACCCTGTTTACGAACGCCTGCAGTCCGGCCTCTTTGAACAGGCCTATTCTCACCGTCTGACCGGCATAAGGCTCAAGGTCGGCCACCTGCCACCATAGTTCGGATTGGTTGCGTGAATGTAAGTCGGTAAACAATGTGTCGGTGAAAGAGGCAATGGCGGTGTCGGCCGTAGGGCTGAGTAGCACAGTCAAAGGTGATGCACATTCCACCCACAGTTTCATATTGTGCATCCCCGAGTCGGGAAGGCTGATGGGTTGCGACAGCATGTAGGCACCCGTGGTAGATGCATACATCACGTTTTGAAACTGGCGGTACGCATTTTCCTCGTCGTGGAAGGCGTAGGTCGTCTCCTTCTGCCATCCGCTTATCACCCAACAGTCGTCGGTGTGTGCAAAGCCGTCCTCCCAGGGCAGGGCAGTGACGGGGTTGCAGTCCACCACATACACCACGGCGGTGACGGTGTCAGCCCCGTATACATTGGTTATCACCAAGGTGATTGTGTCAATCCCCGTCTCCGTATACACCACTGACCAGCCGCCTACAGCCGTCGAAGTCTGGTTCAGCAGGGTAGAATGCCAAGAATACACCACTCCGCTATCCACACCCTCGGACATGGTGGCAACATAGTTCACGCTGTCACCCACCTGGGCAATGGTGGGTGCTTGCAGTTCGGCAATAGGACTTTGTTGCAGACGGAGCATCACATTGTCCACCCAAGCATATTTGCCCCATATCCCAGTGATGACAAAGTCCACTTTCACATACTCTCCACGCCAAGGGTCGAGAGATACATGCTGTTGGGTATAGTTTGCCACGTAGTCGTCGAGCGTTAGCAATGTCGTCCACACCCCGCTGCTTATCGTGCCGTTGGCGGCACAAGGGGCAAGGCGCACCTCCACATGTGGGGCTCCCCCAAACTCCTCCGACTTATAGTCCCAAGAGAGGAAGATGCCGTCCGAATCGGGCAAGAGAAACACTGGAGACACCATGTGTTCGTTGAAGGGGTTTTCCGTCGATGATGCCGCACCACCTCTCATGGCACTACCCACACGTCTCCATTTCTTATTGGTAGAGGTATACTGCGACACATCCCAGCACGCGGTGGTGGTCGAGGTTCCGAAGTCTTCGCTCCACGGCAGGCGTATCACAGGACCGCAGCCGGTGGTGAACTGAAACTGGCGTGTGCGGTAGCTGGTACGGCCGCTGTCGCATACGCTCTGCACAGTGCCATAATAGGTGGTGGTGGGGTCGAAGCCTCCTCCAAGAAAGAAATAGCTATCCGCCATCGGCCAGATGGTGTCGATGTCTGCCGATGGAATCATCACCCGCAGGTCGGCCAGTCCTCCGTAGCTGTTTTGCAACCAGATGCCCGTAGGGTCTTGGTTGTTGGAAGTTACGCTTGGTGGGTAGGGACATGCGGCGCTGTCGGGCGCAAGCATATACCAGCGTCCCCTTTCTGGCCACGATGCCACAGCATTGGTAAGCGTACAGGCCACATCTAAGCGCGATGCGGTGTGGGTAGGAAAATCAATGAACACGACATCTTTGTCAGTAGTATTGCCCCGCGTTGCCGACACGCCGTTTTGCGATGTGCCGTCATAACCCGTGCTGTCGCTTTCGCCATATACAATACGCAGGCCGCCCGTCTCAAACAGTTGCACCTGGTAACTGTAATACCCAGGATAGAGGTTGCTGGAGTACTCCTTCACCCTTGCCTCCACTACCAACACACGGCTGCCGCTGTCGCCCAGCAACGCCATGCGGGTATAGCAGCTGTCGTCGTAACGACCGCGCCGCCCGAAAGGCTCAATCTTGGGGCCGTTGGAAATGTTAGACCCCAATGGTTGGTTGTAAGAGCCGGGAGAGGCAATGCCCGAACCAAGCCTGACGGTGCCGTTGGTATTGGCCGAGAACTGGGTGTGGGTAGTAGCCCCCAGCGTAAAGGGGAACCCGATGTTGCACACATTAGAAAACCCCGTCGTCGTGTTGTGGCCGTCGATGATGGTAGAGTCCATCCC
>DBXQ01000087.1:5436-7731 GCA_002309955.1 Bacteroidales bacterium UBA1208 | reverse complement strand
TCGACAATCTTTTGAGCTTGCATCTCAGCACCCAGCAGCAAGCTAAGTGCCAATACTGATAACATTCTTTTCAACATATCTTTTCAATTTTCAATTTGCAAAAATACACTTTTTTTTTATACGAATACTTTTCCAATACAAATAAACATTCAATTTGCCCCATTAGAGCCATTTTCCATACGAAAAGTGACAAAAGAGGTATTTTTTTCTGTCGACTGTAAATTAATTGCTTTATACTTATACCCTAAAACCCTTTTTCCCTTTAACTCTACCTTTACTTTGTTTCTTCTTTGTTTAGTTAAGCTAAATAAAAGGTAAAAGAAAACTAAAAGAAAGGTAAAATAATAAATGAGGGACCCTCAACCAAGTGAAACAGCCGCAGCCAGAAAGGTAAGGAGAGCTGTCTGTTTAGTCGAAACGGACACCTCCTTGCCTTGGCTTACGAACAAGTTCGTCTGCATTCGGCTTACCGAAAACGTTTCTTCCTACAAAGGAAGTGCATTTATTTATTGCTGTGTTGTTTGTAATTTGAAAAAATAGTGTAAATTTGCAGTCTCAAACACTTGCTGTTTGAGATTTATAACTAATTATAGATTAATATTATATATAGATATGAGAAAATTGGCAGTGGTGGCTTTTGGCGGCAATGCGTTGTTGCGTAGCGGCCAGAAAGGCACTTATCAAGAACAAATAGAGAATGTGGAACAGACTTGCGAGTCGCTGTACAATCTGCTGAAGCGCAACTATAACATTGTCATCGGGCACGGCAACGGCCCGCAGGTGGGCAATGTGATGCTGCAGCACGAGGAAGGCAAGCGCGCAGGTATCGAGGCCATGCCTATGGATTTCTGCGTAGCCGAGACCCAGGGGTCCATCGCATACCTCATCGAGATGGGTCTGCGCAATGTGATGGCCCGCCACGACATTCAGCGCGACGTGGTGACACTGGTGACCCAGGTGGCCGTGAACCAGTTCGACCCCATGTTCCAGAACCCCACCAAACCCGTCGGGCCTTACTACACCAAGGAGCAGGCCGACGAACTGTCGAAGGCTACGGGTGCCGTCTACAAGGAAGACCCCAAAGGTCGTGGCTGGCGCAAAGTCGTTGCCTCGCCCAAGCCCGTCCGCATTAACAACATCAAGATTGTACAGGAGCTGGCCAAGGCCGGCCATATTGTGGTGACCGTGGGTGGCGGCGGAATCCCCGTGATTGAAGAAAGCGATTACGTCAAGGGTGTAGAGGCCGTTATCGACAAGGATTTGGCCAGTGCACTCTGTGCCGTTGAAATCGGCGCCGACGAGTTCTATATCCTCACCGATGTGCCCAAGGTATACATCAACTTCCGTAAGGAAAACGAGCAGGCTCTTGACACCATCACCGTGGCCGAGGCCAAGAAACTGCTCGAGGAGGGTCACTTTGCCGAAGGCAGCATGGCTCCGAAGATTCGCGCCGCCATCATGTTCGTCGAGAACGGTGGCAAAGAGTGCATCATCACCGAGGCAGGCCAGTTAGACAACCCCAACTGCGGCACCCGCATCGTGCAGTAACAGTTTCAGATTACTCCGAATAATCAGAATATTTCGATTACTCAGAATATTGCATAATCATGAACCAAATCACAGACTCTCCAAAGTTCAGACCTTTCATGCTGAAGGTGGCTATTATGGGAGCATTCCTGTTGCTGGTGGCGTTCATTCTGTGGGTGGCAGGCGTGCATTACAACGAGGCACTGCTCACTGTCGGCTTCGGCACATTGGCCATAGTGGCTTTCTTTCTGGGCTGGATGTTTCCCGGCACCCATCGTATAGGAGCACCCATCTGGAAGTTTGCGATGACACTCACGGGATACTCCCTTGCGGCCGCCCTGATAGGAGCGCTGTTTATCATCATGCATTGGCCTGGCGGCGATAAGATGATGATTATCGGCGCCGGCTGCTTGGCTGTCTGTGCCATCGCATGGATAGTGTATTTGCTTTACTATAAAAAGAACAAAGACATTCAAATATTTGAAGAAGAAGAAAACAATTAATTATTTAAAACAACAATAACATGGCTTACAATTTAAGAAACCGCAATTTTCTGAAGATTTTAGACTTCAGCCCCAAGGAACTTAACTATCTGCTCGACTTGGCTCGCGACCTGAAACGTGCTAAGTATACCGGCACTGAGCAGCCCACTCTGAAGGGCAAAAACATCGCCCTGATATTCGAGAAGACCTCTACCCGCACACGCTGCGCCTTCGAGGTTGGTGCAAAAGACCAGGGTGCCCACGTCACCTATCTGGGTCCCACCGG
>DBXQ01000087.1:4899-5273 GCA_002309955.1 Bacteroidales bacterium UBA1208 | reverse complement strand
TTCCTCACCATGCAGGAGCATGCAGGAAAACCCCTCGACCAAGTGACCTTTGCCTACGTTGGCGACTCCCGCTTCAACATGGGTAACAGCCTCATGGTCGGCGGCGCCAAGATGGGTATGGACACCCGCATCATCGCCCCCAAGGCTCTGCAGCCCGAAGCTTGGCTGATTGAGAAATGCCAGGAGATTGCCAAAGAGACCGGCGCCAAGGTGACCGTCACTGATGACCCCGTGGCCGGCGTGAAGGGTTGCGACTTTATCTATACCGACGTGTGGGTCTCCATGGGCGAACCCGCCGAGGTGTGGAAAGAGCGCATCGACCTGCTTATGCCCTATCAGGTGAATGCTCAGATGATGAAGAACACCGGCAACCC
>DBXQ01000087.1:0-4865 GCA_002309955.1 Bacteroidales bacterium UBA1208 | reverse complement strand
CTGGAGACCCAGGTGGGACGCGACGTCAACAAGCAGTTCGGTCTGGACGGCATCGAGGTGACCGAAGAGGTCTTCGAGAGCGAGAACAGCATCGTTTTCGACGAGGCCGAGAACCGCATGCANNCCATCAAGGCCGTCATGGTTGCCACCCTGGGCGACTGAGGAATTGATAAGTGAAAATTGAAAATTGAAATGAGGCGACCCTACTGGCGACCCGTTTCAATTTTCAATTTTCTCTTTACACACATCCCCTCCCCAATTCTTCATCATTAATTATTAATGATTATCCGCAATGTCCCGAACAAGCCTCAAAGAGGCTTAATCTCAATAACCCTTGACAAGAAAAGCTTTGTTTTTCGCAGTCAGAGGATGGAGAGCAACGCTCTTTTTGCCTCTTGGAGAGACGCGATTTTGCTCTTCGGTAGAATGCTGATAGTCATGTCTTTTTAATCATTAATTACGATTCAAAACTATGTGGTTTACTAATTTACTCACCAACGGCGGCGTCGGCACAACTGTCCTGATGCTTGCCATCTCCATATTCTTGGGACTGTTGTTGGGCAAAATCAAGATCAAGGGCATCACCTTAGGCATCACCTGGGTGCTCTTTGTCGGCATTGGCCTGAGTGCTCTCGGTGTGGCATGCAACCACGACATGCTGCACATCATTAAGGAATTCGGCCTTATCCTCTTCGTCACCGCTGTGGGTCTGCAGGTGGGACCGGGATTCTTCCGCTCGTTCAAGAAGGGCGGCCTGGCCATGAATATCATGGCATTGGTGAACGTGGCTCTGGGCGTGGGCATCACGGTGATTATCGCTAAGATGGCCAATCAGGAGCTGACAGACATGGCCGGTGTCTACACCGGTGCCATCACCAACACCCCGGGTCTCTCGGCCGCACAACAGGCCGTGGGCGACCTCGGCATCGAAGGAGCATCCGAGCGGCTGGCTGCCGGCTATGCCGTGGCCTATCCGCTGGCCGTGGTGGGCATGATTGTCTCCTGCCTGCTGCTGCGCTGGTTCTGCCGCATCGACCTGAAGAAAGAGCCTACTGAAGAAGGTCAGACCAGTCAGACTAATCAGACAAGTCCGACCAATCAGACTTCCAAGAAAGGCGGCATCCTGCTTATCCCCATCTTTATCATCATCGCCCTCGGCATCGTGCTCGGTTCCATCCCCATCCCCGTGGGCATGAAAGCCCCCGTCAAACTGGGCTTGGCCGGCGGTCCTCTGGTGGTGGCTCTCATTGCCGGATGGCTCGGCGTGAAGAAAGGCTGGTATGGTACCGACTTCACTGATGGGCAGGGCGTCCACATGCTGCGCGAAGTGGGTATTGCCCTCTTCCTCGCAGGCGTGGGTCTGGGAGCAGGACAGGCCTTTGTGTCCACCGTCCAGACTCATTACATGTGGGTGGTCTACGGCGTCATCATCACCATGGTACCCCCCATTCTTGTCACCCTCTTCGGACGGCTGGTACTGCACCTCAACTACTACACCCTTATGGGCTTCATCGGTGGCTCCCACACCGACCCGCCCACGCTGGCCTTCGCCAACAACGTTGCCCCCGAAGGGTGCAAACTGCCCAACACCGGCTATGCCACCGTCTACCCCCTTACCATGTTCCTGCGCATCTTCACGGCACAATTGTTAGTGCTAATAGCCATGTAATCATAAACGTCAATCCATTAATCCTTTAAAATCGACAAAAAATGAAAAGAATCCTTATTGCATTTGTAATGATGTGTCTCGCGCTGCCCTTGATGGCACAGGCTCCTACCATCACTACTTCTAAAGACGCTCCTGTGAAGGGGAAGAAAGATGAAGTGAAAGCACCTGAGAAAATCTACGACGAGAGCATAAACGCCATGGTGCAGATTGACAAAGCCATCGAAGAAGCACGCAGAACCAACCGCATGGTGATATGCCAAGTGGGAGGCAACTGGTGCCCATGGTGCATCCGTTTCTCCCAATTCATCAATCAAGACAAAGAGATTGCCGAGATTGTGAAGAAGCATTTCGTTTACATCCACGTCAACACTTCAAAAGAAAACAAGAACATCGAAGCCTTGAAACGTTTGGGCAATCCCGGCCGCTTCGGCTACCCTGTGCTTGTCATTCTTGACCACGATGGCCGTGTCTTGCACATCCAGAACAGCTCCTACCTTGAAGAAGGGAAAACGTACAACCGCAAGCTTGTCATAGACTTCTTCCTGAACTGGACCCGCGAAGCCATCGAGAACCTGAAGTAAATCAATGAATGTGTCAACGTGTTAATGTGCCAATCCGCAAGTCCGGTTAGCGCATTAACACGTTTCTCATTTTTAAAGGAACACTATATCAAACTATAGGGGAAAACAAAGTAACCCAACATTTCAGAGAAACTATCAAGTCAAAGATAATCACACAGTCAAAATACTTCCTACTGCATTATAAATGTTTTTTATATTTCTCAGAAAATGTGTATATTTGCATCGCAACCCACAGAGATGATAGCAAAAATCACCATTATAACACAGTGATTATCAACCACACATACAGCATCATCAACAATTGTATGCATGGGGAAGAATCCCCTTTCTTTTCTATTTCAACACGGCAGTGGAGCTATTGCAATTTTGCCAAATAGTTTTTAATCAATTTAATATTTATCAATTTTATCAATCAATGGAAAACCAAACAATGAAAAAGTACGAGACTCCCGACGTGTCGGTGATGGTCGTCAATGTCGAACGAGGCTACGCTTCCAGCAGCGTTTCCGACGAAGGTGTTAATGCCGTGCGCAACAGTTACAGCAATGGCCCGGAGAACAATCAAATATGGAGTTAATAGGAGAGTAACACAATGAAACATTCTAACATCATCCGCACCATGGCCGCCCTGCTGATTGCAGGCACGGCTTTTGTCTCCTGTAACAAGGAAAGTGAGCCCGTTGCCGGCACGTTCACTATGACCGTCAACGCCGCAAAGGGCGACAACGCAACCAAAGCCCTATCACTCGATGGCACGACACTCACCGCCTCATGGGCTCAGGGTGAGAGCGTGACGGTATACAATGTAACCCGCAATGCCGACCTCGAAGGTAGCCTCGTGGCTCAGGGAGACGGTGCCAGCACCGTGCTGACGGGTAACCTCTCCGGCGAAATCTCCGAGGGCGACGTGCTGACGCTGAAATTCCTCAACCCCGACTACAGCATGCAGGAAGGCACATTGGAATACATTGCAGCCAATTGCGACTACGCCGTGGCAACCGTCACTGTGGCTTCAGTATCCAATAGCAATATTACCACCACTGGCGATGCCGTTTTCGAAAACCAGCAAGCCATCGTCAAGTTCACCTTTAAAAACAGCGACGGCACGGAAACACTCAGTGCCTCGCAACTTGTGGTCACAGTAGGCAATAACAGCTACACCGTCACCACCGCATCAGCCACCGGCGAACTCTTCGTGGCCATCCCCGGCTTCAGCGGACAAGACATCACCCTCACCGCCACCGACGGTGTCAGCAACTATTTCTATACCAAGTCCAACGTCTCCTTTGCAGCCGGCGAGTACTATACTATTGAGGTGCGGCCGGAACTCGTCTCCGTGATATGGACTGATATTGACGACTACGAATCTGGTGGCATTGACATAAATGGTGCTTCTTATGGAGCGTCATATTATGATGGTAAAATCAATATGAGTCTACGGAGAGGTAGCGGACTAACCTTCACTTCTAATGTTGGATCTATTTCCAGAGTTGAAATCACTTGTGATCATATTGATTTTGCCGCGCCCTCTGGGTGGTCATGGGATTCCGATAGTCATAAGTTGATATGGACTGGCACTCCGAATGCTTCAGTAAATCTATATACTGGAGCATCAAGCGCAATCTACGATATTACGTCTATCAAGTTCACCATTGGATAATTAAACAGCATTCCACCGATAAAAACTAAGAAAGCCCTGTCGAATTCGGCAGGGCTTTCTTAGTCTTATCATTACAACTATAGGGGCCTTCAATAAATCAGCTCCTTGGGTGCGAACTATGAATAACACCTCAAACCCACCCCTGCCGCCTTCGGGCTGGCGGGGATTTCTTTTTCTTGTTATGTCGGGAAAAATGTGTATCTTTGCAACGTCAAACACTCCGAAGCCCGCAAGGGTGAGGGGTGGACGACAGGACATAAAAACAAAAGGAGAAAACACCATGTGTACATATAGCATTACATTGAACGACATGTTGATTGAAAAGGCGCGTCCTGCGTTTGCCGATGAGAATGCATTGCAACAATGGTTGCAAGAACAGGTATCTATCGCATTGGAAAAGTATATCGAAAATACCGAGTCTGAGCAACATGTGATGGTGAAAGAAAGTCTGACGAAGGCCTTCAATGAGTTGCATACGGGTCAGGCAAAGAGGAACGCACGCCAGTTGTTTTCATAAATCATCATTGGCAATGTCTGTAACATTTGACTATCTGCCCGAATTCGAAAGGCGGGCAAAATCGTTGGAAAAGAAATACAAATCTTTCAAATCTGACTACCTGGCCTTTCTTGATGCTTTAGAAGAAAAACCTTATAGTGGAGAGCCGCTCGGGCACAACACATACAAATATTGAATGTCCATTGCCTCAAAGGGAAAAGGTAAAAGTGGAGGCGCAAGAGTGATAACATACAATATTCAGCAAGCCAACGAAGATATTTTTATTACGCTGATGTCCATCTATGACAAGTCCGAAATTAGCAATGTGTCTGATGCCTACTTGCGACAACTAATACAAACAATCGAAAGGGAATGATTACTAAACAGAAAAGTATGAGTAACATGACATAAAGGAACATAATAAACATACTTTGAGCTAACCGCTCATTTCTTCACCCC
>DBXQ01000035.1:4001-4779 GCA_002309955.1 Bacteroidales bacterium UBA1208 | reverse complement strand
CCCGTCAAGCGCGTAAGCACTGAGGAGATCTTTGGGTATTGATTTTCTTTCTTTATAATAAAAAAGAGGCTGAGCAACTCAGCCTCTTTTTTATTCTTTTACTGGGCCGTCAGTCGGCCCGACTGACGATAAAACAAGTCGGGCCGACTGACGATTGTCCAGCCAATCATACATCTATATCATTTTACAATTGAGCAACTTGCTGCCCTAGACTGCACCATGGCCACTTGTGTGCCTCATCCACTAATCCTGCTTTGACCGGATTGTTATCTATGTAATTGATGACAGTTTCCAAGTGTTTCTCATCTCGGATATAACGATCAAAATACTCTTCCATCCAGAGATTACCTGTGCGTTCAAGAATTTTATTGGCTTGATGAGCCGTGTATGAACGCCATCCGTGCATGATGGTACTTAAAGTCCAGCCTTCCAAGACTTCGATTAATACATGTACATGATTAGGCATAATGCACCACCTCAAGACATTATATCTGATTCCGTTGAAATGGAAAAGATTCTCTTGAACCATTGAAGCTATTCGTGAGTCTTTGAGAAAACATTGGCCGTACCCAACATCTTCGTATTTGTCAATGCGATTACGGAGCAACTCTACCCTGGGATCATTTGACATGGTCATTTCCGTCACCTTCAGTTCCTCCTTCCATGCATCAATGAGCTTTTGTGGAACAGAATCATACAAACGATAAGTGATGAACTGTAACGGTTTGTATTCGCGATGAGGAAACTTACCGCGACAATGCCAATTTGGCATTTGACG
>DBXQ01000035.1:1925-3901 GCA_002309955.1 Bacteroidales bacterium UBA1208 | reverse complement strand
GTCTCGCTATCGCCTTCCTTCGCCCTTTGTTCGAGTTCCAGCTTACCGAAACGCAGCGTGAAGCCAGCAGAGATATAGCGGCTGTTGAGCATCTTATTGGTGGCGTCCTGAAGGTAATATGGGTTGGTGTTCGATGAACCCGAACCGATACGGGCGCCCCAGTTGAAGATGTCCTGCACGTTGACGAAGACCGACAGACGGCGGTTGAAGAAGTCGCTACGCATGCCCATGTTGAGGAAGTAACGCGCCTTTCGCTCGCTCATCAGGCTGATAGTCGGCGAGTTGTAATTGGCCGATGCCGTTACTTGCAAACGGTCGAACAGTTTTGCCCAGGTGTTGACACGCACACTCCACGACCACTTGTCGTTTTGATCTATCTTATGCTGGATGTTACCGAACTCGTCGACGCGGTCATATTCCATGCGGTAGCCGTAATTGTATAGGTTGGCATACAATCTCACATTGAAAAAGCCACTCGGACGATAGGTCATGTTGACCGATGTGCCGTAGCGCCACGAAGTACCCATGTTATACGGTATCGAGTAGCTGACGATACGGTCGAGAAAATCGTCGTATTCGGCATCGGTGAGCGAACTAATCTCGTTGGTGCTCCAGCGACCGTATGCCTCCATGCCGATATTGCCGAAACGCTCGAAGAACTTCTGCCAGCCAGCCTCCATGCTATGGGTGAACGAGTCTTTCAGCCCATTTGGATTTCCAACGGAGTAGTTGTTATCACCATAGGAGCGGAAACTGGTAACTTGAAAGTAATCAGGTGCTGACATGCGCATGGTGTAGTTAAGCTTCCAGTTGTGCATGCTCTCGGTGCGATACGTGAGATGGATGGACGGACGCAAATGGATGTGCCAATACGTGCTGTCGTCGGCAAAAGGTGTGTTGCTAAAGGAGTAGCTCATGCGTTCCGATTCCAGCCCTAATCCAGTACTAAGCGCGAAGCCGCCCCAACGGTGCGTCCAGTTGACATCGCCGCCAATGTTTGATTCAGCTTCCTGAAGATGATAGGTACGTAAGGTATCCACCAAAATGCCAATCGTGTCGTTGTAGCGATCGTAATTGTTGTCGGTTTTGTGATGCGCTGCTTGGAAACCGTAACTCAGCTCGCCATTCTCGCTGTAGGGACGGTTATAACGCGCGTCAAAGTCGGCTCCATAACTGTTGGCATTCGTTAGCAGATATCTGTGCTCGTCAAGGTCTGTATAGACGTCATACACTCGGTTGTACCATTGCTCGTTGGCATTGTTGGAACGTGTCGCGTTGAGCCCGAGACGTAAGTTGTGGCCTTCATTGTCGAACTTTTTGGTATAGTCGCTGCCAATATGACCAAAAATCGATTGGTTTTCATAGTCACTCTTGGTTTGGTCGGCAAAAAGTTGCGAGAAGGATGGGACGGAGTCCAAATAATAATAGGTCTGTCGTTCATTACGAAGCATGTTGTTTTTGGCGAGGTTATAGAATCCGCCGCCGTCGACAGAGATCTCGCTGGTGCTGTCAATCTCGTAGTTGACGTTCATGAACACATTGCCAGAGCCTCTTTTGTTGTTGCCTGTTTGGTTCACGGTGTCGGCCCATGTCACTTCATATTCTCCGAAGGGCTCGGCATCACGACGTCGCAAAGCCCATGAATAGGAAGCATTCTCTTGGTTGCTGTAACGTCCCGAAGCAAACAGATTGACGCTCAGTTTCTCCTTTTTCCACATATAGCTAATCCAAGGCGAGACGAAAGGCTGGTTGGAGCCGTTGACGCCGAAGCTAACGAACTGGTTGCTCTTGATATGTGCCGAAGTCACGATGTTGATGACGGCCTCCGCATCCGTAGCATATTTGGCCGAGGGATTGGTGATGGTTTCGATGCGTGCGATGGCATTGGCGGGCAAGGTCTGGAGATAGGTCTTCAAGTTCTCCTCAGTCAATTTCGAGGGCTTGTCGTTGACCCAAATCTCCACGCTCGACACGCC
>DBXQ01000035.1:0-1909 GCA_002309955.1 Bacteroidales bacterium UBA1208 | reverse complement strand
ACGCCGGGCGCGTTCTGCAATGCGTCCTCGGTGGTACCCGTCTGGATAGATGGGTCTTCACTGACGTTGTAGATCATCTTCTCGCCTTCCATGGCATAGAGCGGACGTTCCGCCGAAACGGTGACCTCCCCCAAAGAGGTCACGCCCGGGTTGAGACGTAAAGTGCCTAAATTGGTGTTGTTGGTCACGTTGAACGGTAACGAATAGCTCTCATAACCGATGGCGGAGACACGAAGCACAAACGCACCTTGCGGCACGCCATTGATCTCAAAAACGCCATCCATATTGCTCACGCCACCTTTGACGAATTCGTTGTCGACAGAATCGAGCACGGCGAGGTTGACAAACGGCAAAAACTCGTTCGTCTTGGCATCGCGCAACACGCCAACCACCTGGAAGGTGTCACCTTCACGTACTTTCTTTTTCGGCTTCACGGTGGGCATGTTACCCTCGGTCTGACCCCACTGACGGTCACCGCCGCCAAAAGGAGGACGTCCCCCTGGAGGACGGCCACCGCCACCCCCGGGAGGTCTACCGCCTGGAGGTTGAGCAACACATAATAACGTTGATAATGCTAATGCCGTGAAAAACAAGAATTTTAAAAACAGGGATTTTCTCATTATAGAATAATTTTAGGCTGCAAAGGTAAAAAAAATGTACCTTTGCAAAACCGAATAATAACAATAATTATACCATTTCACATGATGAAAAAGCATATTTTTACCTTGATATTGGCCCTATATGCGATTCCCGCTTTGGCCTGTACAAACCTCATTGTAGGCAAGAAAGCTTCCACCGACGGCAGCGTGATGTGCACTTATAACTGCGACGGCTTCGGCTTCTCTGGATCGCTGTTCTATAGCCCAGCGGGCCGGCACGAACCCGGCGAGCTTATTGAGATTCGCGGCTGGGGACCAGCGCATGCCGGACAATACGTGAAACAGGTGGAATACACCTATAACGTCGTAGGCTTGATGAACGAGAAGCAGGTGACCATCGTGGAGACCACCTTCGACGGACGTCTGGAACTCGTCAACCAAGAAGGCCTGCTCGACTATTTCTCCTTGATGCGACTGGCCTTGCAACGTTGCTCCACCGCCCGCGAAGCCATCCGTTGTATGGCGGAACTCGTTGAAGAATATGGTTACAACAGCAGCGGCGAGACACTCACCGTCTGCGACCCTAACGAGGCTTGGATCATGGAGATCATCGGCAAGGGGCCTGGCCACAAGGGTGCCGTCTGGGTGGCGCTGCGCATCCCCGACGACTGCATCTGCGCCCATGCCAACCTGAGCCGCATCCGTCAGTTCCCTTTGGAGAAACGTTCCAAAAACAGCATCAGCAGCAAGAACCTCAAGAAGATCAACAACCCCGAGATCGAATGCGTCTATGCCGACGACGTGATCAGTTTCGCCAAGGAATGGGGCTATTTCAACGGCAAGGACGAGGACTTCTCGTTCCGCGACGCCTACTGTCCCATCGACTTCGAGAATGTACGTTACGCCGACGCCCGCGTGTGGAGTTTCTTCCGCCATCACTACGACCATGCAGAGATGGACCAATACCTGCCTTACATCAATGGTGATTTCGAGGCTTGCGACCATCTTCCGCTATGGATCAAGCCTGACAAACCCTTGTCATTACGCGACCTGCAGAACGACATGCGCGACCATTTTGAGGGCACACCTTTGGATATGACCTCCGACATGACCGCTGGCCCTTGGGGTATGCCCATCCGTCCCCTACCCATGCACTTCCGCGACAACGACAGCGTCGACTACTACCGCGAGCGCCCCATCGCCACGCAACAAAGCGGTTTCACCATGACCTGCCAGATGCGTTCGTGGCTGCCCAACGACGTGGGCGGCGTCACCTGGTTCAACTGCGACGATGCCAACATGGTGGCTTA
>DBXQ01000038.1 GCA_002309955.1 Bacteroidales bacterium UBA1208 | reverse complement strand
TCCACCACAGGCGGAACAGTCAGGATGAAACTGTTGTGCGCTTCTGCTTGAATATATGCCACATAGTTTGTCTCGTCGTATGTGGAAATCACTAAGTGCGACAACATTTCCTTTAGCCAACAGGTGTTGAAAGGATGGTGCGAATGGCGATGGTCGCACTCATGGTGGTCGCACTCGCAGTGACAGGCGACCTCTGTCTCAAAAACAAGACCCTTGGCTTCGCAACAGTCATGATGATGATGAGGCACAACGGCATGAAGCATGATAATTGCACATGCCAGCGAAACCATAATCTTTTGTCCCAAATGTTTCATACTATGACCGTTGCGCCGCCCCGTGTACCATTCCGCACACCTCAGCGACACTGCAAAGATACTACTTTTTCCTGACAAATGACATATCAGCCCAGTGCCACATTGTTTATTTTTTTTTGTTTTTTTTCTTAAAAAGCTTTTTGGGCACACTTTCTCCCGGGACCTTACCTATCCTTCGCATATAGGCTTCATAACCCTGCGCCTTTTTGTCGAGAAAAGCTTGCGACTTTGCTGCTGCTTTTTCAGCCTTTTCTTTTCCGGCTTCCTGCTCCTCGAATTTCTCTATTATTTTTTCTGCATCGGGCATGAATCTATAGTTTTTACGCTTTATTTCCTTGGCATACTTCAAAAATTCATTAACATCACTGATAGGCTCAAAATTATAGTTGTCGGCTGAGTCAATATGTTCAACATCGGAATTCTTGGTTAGATAGGTGTGCACAGTGGCTCCCAAGTCCCGAACCAGTTTCGTGACGCTTTTGTGAGTACGCAAATCTACACCAGTCTTCGACAATGCCGTAAGGACATCCCAATGCTCTGACATTATCTGTGCAAGGAAGGGATTATCAAACAAGTTGAACATCCCGTTGTGCTTGTCATCAAACAGTCCTATCTCCATCAAGAGGTTAATCAGTATTTCAGGACGTGTAACCACTTTACGGTAAATCTTTAGTTCCTTGGCACTCTTGATGCTCTTGGTTGTATAGGTGACAAGGTAGGTATTGGCATAGAGCAGTTCCTTCTCAGAATCCGGCTGTATGTCCTTATTCAGAGTCAATGCAGTGAGCAAAAGCTTGGCATCAGTTTCTGCAATAGCTCGTGTCTCATTATCATCGCGCCACTGATCCTTGTCAGATTTGCGAGTCTTTTCATATATCTTCTCAATCAACTGGTCTTTGATATAGAGATAGTCGTTGTCAACCTCAATATCCACATCCAAGCCCGGCTCGATATGAAGTTCGTCAAGAATGAAATCCTTGATGAAATCCAAAGGTTCTTCCTGACTGAGATAATTATCATAGATATAGGATCGAATGGGCTTGCTGTACTGATTGTGAAGCCGATTCATGCAATAGTCCTTGACAAAGACATTGTTCGCCTTTTCGTCAATTGCGTCCTCATCAACTGCCTCTAAAATATTGCGAAATCTATAATAATTGTTCTCGGCATACTGGGCATGCTTAAGTACCTCTGTTACCACCTCATTAGGAATTACCAATTCGCAGCCTATCTTCCGCAATGTTTTGAGAAGTTTTTTGTACTCAGCACTTTGGCGACAATGACGAGTGATGCTGTATAGCAGGAAGTCGGTGTCGAGAATGAAACGTTTTTCTTTTAGCTTAGAGAGTTCCACCTGGCTAACCAGTGGGTCTATCTGTAGAAACTGAGCACCTACAAACAGCTTGACACAAAGCAATAATGTTTCTTTTTGTTCGTCAGTGGGATGCTCAATAAGGTCGGAAAAGGCTTCAAGTAAAGCATCGCTTACCTCCTTGGCTAAGCCACGTTTCACCTCGTTGATAACATCCTCTTCTTCCACCTTATGTTCAGCATCGAAATCATAGACATAGTCCAAAGCGTAGAGTTGGAAATAGAGGTTGAGTGACTTCCTGATATTGCACTCAATTTTCTGTTTCGTTTGATTATCTACAGCACATTCTATTTTTGTTTCCGCCTTGTCCAGCAACTGCTGGTTAAGCCGATTCATACGTTCCTCAAAGTTCTGCACGCCTTTGTGCATGGTTTCGGCAGCAAGCTTATGAGGACGATAGCCATCTTCGAATGGCGAGATAAAACTGCTTTCCACTAGACCTTTTAACACACCTTTCAGTACGTCGTAGTCAATGGGCTTACCAAAACGCTCAAAGTAGGCCTTGGATATTTTCTCGGCCGTAGCAGTTCCTTCAATATCGGCTATAATAGCAAAGATACTTTTGCTGAGAATGTCGCCCTTATCAATGCCAGCAATAAGAGGATTGTTCGAATGAAAGAGCAATGAACACTCCAGCAACGATCGTTTAAGGCGGTCTTTTGCCTCTTCGGTAAAACTATCCAAAAAAGAAAAATCAACTTTCATAAAAAATCATGACATAATTATTTTGTTTCTATATTATGTTGTAACACAACGTTCTTTATTACAATGACTGTCCAGACAATAAAAGCAACCGTGAACAGAAGGTCAGCAATACCCAACCAAAAACGCACAGACTCACAATCTATGTACTTCACAACACTAGAATAGAGAAACAAGATGCAAAAGACGATGAGTACAACTACTATCTTGCTGTTCAGCTGCTGGAAGATTTCCATGCCATTTGAGAGGTGTATACTCTTCAGTTCATTGTTGATATCCTTGCTCTTACAAATATTACGGTATGTTTCTACCTTGCCTACATGCAAAGCAAACAACAGAGTCATTACGGACACGGAAATGCCCATAATGGCAAGTTGGATGCTCCAAAGGTCGGCCACTATATTGACCATTTGTGTCATCAGCCAGTTTGCTATCATTGTTATTGTTTGCATTACAATATCATTTCTTTCGACAGGTATTTTACCTCAAAACCAACTGCAAAAGTACATCTTTTTTTTCATTCGATAAAAAAAAATGGGTTCATCCGCTAATTGGATAGGTGGAGTCGTGTAGAGACAGGAATTTTAGTTTGACGGAAGGTCTGTCCCTGTAGATAGAATCATGTCGTCTCTTGGTTTTGCTTTTGTCATTGATACCATCGAGTTTACCGTTAATTAGTTGACTCGCAAAAACCCGTTGAGAACTCTACTCCTAATAACTCCGTACACCCTATAGAGCAAATGCTCTTTCATGCACCGATTGAGGAAACCAATGCTGGATTATGCCTATGGTTGAATACCTACCATCAGGTTCTGCACATATCTATCGGTACGGCTCGAGAGTGTCGTACTCGCCGTACTCACAGCCTACGTTCTCCACGTGGATTCGGTCGAGCAGTTTGCCACCGGCATATAGGCACACTGTGCCGTGACCGTTGCCGCCGTTCCACAGGCGGTTGTGACGTTTAAAGCCATTGGGTGCCTCATAGTTCACCAGTAGCATGTCTTTCTTCTCACACACTATGTCCGTCACCATGCGGTTACGCCATGTGCGCTGTTCCACATGCCAGACAATCTGCGTGTCGGTCTCATAGCACTTGAACTTGGTGCGACATCCCGTCCAGAACTTCGAGAAATTGAACTCATACGCCTTCCCCTCATACCAAAACGCCGAAAGCAATTGCCGCGGCAATGCCACCGGCCCTATCTTGGGCCGTCCACCACCAATATCGAAAACGCTGTTCGTCAGTCTACGACCCGTCAGCTCGCTCTTCAAATTACATGACGAGAGCCACACCCAAGGGGAGGTGAAATCCTGTCCCCAGTTTTTGTCGGCATAGCCGTAGCAGTCTTCGGGACGGGCGACATACCGCCTGCCATTGAAGACAATCTCCCCCTCGTAGGCGGTCTTCATCCCCTCGGCATGCCAAAACATCTCGAACAACTGCCAGCGGCGCATCGGCCGGCTGGCGCCATACCCTACATTGAAAGCCACCTGTTTGTCAATCTTGAGATTCCACGACATCTCACCGCTTTCGCACATCCATTCGGGATGAGCCTTGACCTGTTCGGGTGTAATGGAAATCGTACCACAAATCTCAGTCTCTGACACATGGCAATCGGCTGCCTTGACAGAGAAGGGCACTCCCATCTCCACCTCGGTCTCTTCCCAACTGAAGAAACGATGCAGTTGAGCCTTATCTGTACCACACCACGCACCCGCCTTCACCATCAAATACGACGGCTGCAACCCGGCAGCCCTGTTCTCAGGCAGTTGCCCCAGTATCGGCTCGACTCCCCCAATGGCAGGGTTACAGAGAAAGAACTCAATGAAGAATGGCCGCGCAAGACCCGTCTCGACATCGTATGCCGTCAAACTGTGCCACCACCAGTCGTAACCGCAACGCGCCTGCTTACCATACAGCTGGCACTGGTTGCGTGAAATATCGTGCTTATTGAAACTCATAATCCATATCCATTACAATGAAAAAACACTCTGCGATATAAATATCGTTAATGCTGATTTACAAATCGATAGAAAAGCATCCGTTCGTAACCGTATTTCTGCAAAGAATGATCGGGACAATAGCCCAACCGAATCAAGCTTTTAACACTGGCCTGATTGTAAGGCGATGCAGTGGCGCATAGAAGTTCTATTCCCCTATTCGTTGCCTCCTGTTGCAAATGTTTGCCCAAAAGCACCTGTAGGTGTCTCCCTCGCCATTGAGGATGGACGATACAGATTTTGAAATTGGCAGAAATATAGGGAGTGGCATCTACCTGAACCAAGAGAGCTGAGAGATCCTCAGCATCGCCCTTTGCCGGGACATACAAAATGGCAAAACCGACCAATTCACCCCTAACCCATGCACCGAGACACAGGTGCGGGGGTTGAAGGCACTTGTGCCACATGTCGAGCGTATTACGTCGCAAAAGGTCAGGACGCTCCAGATTGTCAAGAGCCTCCTGTTCCAAAGCAAGAACCGCATCGAGTTGCGACAATTCTAAAGGATGGAACTCAAATTGCTGTGACCCATTGTTGCTCATTAATTATTATTCATATAGTTGACCATCCACTTGTCAATGTTCACCAACCAAACTGTACAGTCGTTGCGACCAGCCACATTGTCAACTACAACATCAACTGCTTTGGCTGACACTTTACGCAAAACATTACTCCAAAGAATCAGCACCGTGTAACGACTTTGCGGCATAGGAACAGACAGATGGCGGCAATAATTGCTTAGCGTCATGTTTCCGTGCCAGTCAGGCACCACTATCGGAGAGGGTGGGAAAGAGTCGAAAGAACCCTTGTTGTTCCAGTCGAAACGAAGAAAGCCCGACTGCGTATAACAGTTGATGTGATAGAATACCAAGGAGTCACCATCAAAGTACAGTATCTGTACCGGTTGGCCACGGTGCTGCATCATGGTAGTATCCGAGTCAAGCCTGACAAGATCATCTTGCTGCTCGACCGTGGCAACAATCTGCCGACAGGGAATTTTTGCCTGATTTTCCGCAAGGAAAGACTGCACATCTTCTTCGCGATACTCCTTTATCTCATCAATGCCAAAAGCTGCCTTGACAATCAAAGAGCATCCTCCTGCCAAAAACATAGTTGGCAGCAGGATGCCCATAAGCAGGAGTTTTCTCATCAAGGGTTTACTTCAGATAATATTCCACTGTGGTAACCACGCGGACTTTCTTCACCTGCGGGGTGTTTTCGTCAAGGTCTTCCACTTCGAAATAACCTTGCGAGGCGGTACGCATCTTGCCAATCTTGCTGTGGCTGTTCTTAGCGAACTCGTCGGCAGCGGCACGGGCGTTCTCAAGGCTCTCGGCAATCATGGCGGGCTTGATTTCATTCAGACCCAGATACTGATAGTCAGCCCAACTGTTTGCCAGAATGTTCTGGTTCACAAGGTCAGTTTCAAGTGTCTGCTGCAACTTGCGCACAAGTTCAAGATTTTTGGTGAAGACAGTAACAGTCTGGTCAACCTGATAGCGGAAAGTTATCTGCGACACGTTGTTGGCATAAGTGTAACGGTCGTCATAACTGGCATTCCCCACCTTGATTTCATCATCCTTGAAACCAGCTTCACGCAGTTTGCTGACAATAATGTTGTTGTTCCGCTGTACGGTGCTGCGCAAGTCGGCCAACGAATTGTCCTTCTCACTGTAACGGATACGCCACACCACTCGGTCGGCGGGTACCTCTTTCTCGCAGAGACCACGCACCTTGACAGTGTCGTCAAAAGATTTAAGTGTCCGCACAGCGCAGACCAACATCAAACCCAAAACACAGGCTGCCAACACGATGCTGACACCTTGAATCATGTTCTTCTTGAACGGAATACTTTTCCCTTTCATCTTATTAGTTGTTTTAACATTTCAGTATTTTAATAACGCAACATCTTATTAAATATTGCATGTAATAATTCTGGAATTTAAGAAAAAACCTTTTTACAATCTCTCAAGCCACCCATGCAATAAACCGCCATACCCTTCGTTATAAATGACACTATCATTCAACCCTAAAATACAACTACGCAATGAGCATTTATTGGATTCTGTTTTTCATCGCATTGGTGATATCTTCCATCGGGTGGAAGAACTTTATCTATTTTATCAGCATCGGCTATGGCTTCAGCATTGCCGGGTGTGCTGCAGCAATTACCATTTTTTATTGGGACATAATCACTGCACCAACGGCACTATTGTGTGCCATCCTCATTATCTATGGGTGCAGATTAGGATTGTATCTTCTTCTTCGAGAACGCCGAAGTGCATCTTACCGCAAGGTTCTTTCCGAGAACACAAAGAATGCAAAATATCCTTTCATTGCCACCCTATCCATTTGGTTAGCCTGCGCTTTTCTCTATATGGCTGAAGTATGTCCTGTTGCTGCAAGGCTTGATAATACAGCCAGAGGTCTTCCCACAAACGACATCTGGGCATATATTGGTGCAATCGTGATGATATTGGGTATCATTCTGGAATCTGCTGCCGATGTCCAAAAATCCGCTGCAAAGAAAGTTAATCCCAATCGTTTTGTAAGTACAGGACTATATAAGATTGTCCGCTGTCCCAACTATTTCGGCGAAATAGTCATGTGGACTGGCTGCCTACTTGTCTGCATTGGTGCCACCTGTAACTGGTGGCAGTGGCTCATCAGCGCCCTCGGCTACATTACAATTGTGTACATTATGTTCAGTGGTGCCCGCCGACTGGAAATCCGACAAAACGCCAACTATGGGGACAATCCCGAATACCAGGCATACGTAAAGAAGACCCCAATCCTCATCCCACTATTACCCATCTATTCCGTTGCTCGTCATGAATGGCTCCGTGGTTAATCTATTCGCCCAACGAGGCGCACTCGTTACCAAGGACGTGACGCCTTGGCAAACCATCTCCGGCAAGGGGATGAGATTCCATCTACAGTCCTACAACTGGGATAACTGCGCAAATGTATCACACCTCAGCATGCGTGCCTTCTTCGGTCTGATGAAGATGGAGACACTCATCTGCACACCATATTTAAAAGACCTGCCACTCTTCTCCTACGACAGAATCTGCCTCTTCGGCAAGGAATCCCTCCTTCTTGAGGTATACGACACGCAAGTGGAACCTATCGACCTTTCATCTTTGGATGAAGTGAAAATGTCCCATCAAGACTTGAAGGACAAGAAACTGAAACCTGCGTGGTATGACAGTCTCCGACTCTCTCCTTGCACCTTCAAAGTGGGGCCGGTCCTTCGTCTGGCACAATTATCCGAAGAGATGACAACTGCATACCTCAACCTCTTCCCTACTGCACGCACGATTGACCTCAGCGTCAAAAACGCACGAAACAGCAGCTACGTCGAGAGTCTCATCAGCAAAGGGGGACCCGCCATCAACACCATGCGCCGTATCCTCGGAGACGAGTCGGCTGAAACATTGTTCCGACAATTCATCTTCGGCACACAATAACAAACGGCGAGGTCGAATGGCCTCGCCGCTATTATTTTATGGATTATCGTGTTTAGAACAATCCTTCGAGAAGGTTGTCGTCAACAAGGTTGGGCATGGTCACCTTCAACTCGGGACAAATGTCCATAGCGCGTTTGATGGCAAACATGGCACCTTCGTTCCGCGCCCAGCTGCGACGGCTGATGCCGTTGTTCACATCCCAATGGAGCATCATGCGCAGACGGCGATCGCATGCCTCGCTGCCATCAAGCACCATACCGAAGCCACCATTCATCACTTCACCCCAACCTACACCGCCACCATTATGGATACTCACCCATGTGGCACCGCGGAAACTGTCGCCAATGACGTTCTGCACAGCCATATCGGCACAGCGGTTCGAGCCGTCATAAATGTTGGAAGTCTCGCGGAAGGGGCTATCCGTACCGCTCACGTCATGGTGGTCGCGACCCAGTACGATAGGTGCGGAAATCTCGCCTTTCTCGATGGCCTCGTTGAAACGGGCTGCAATCTTGGTACGGCCTTCGCAGTCGGCATAGAGGATACGGGCTTGGCTGCCCACCACAAGGTGGTTCTCCTTGGCACCCTTAATCCACTGGATATTGTCGTGCATCTGCTGCTGGATTTCAGCAGGAGCTGTTGCGGCAATCTCACCAAGCACCTCCATGGCGATATGATCGCTCTTGTCAAGGTCTTCCGGTTTGCCGCTGGTGCACACCCAACGGAACGGGCCGAAGCCGTAGTCGAAGCACATCGGACCCATAATGTCCTGCACGTATGAGGGATAGCGGAAAGCCGAATGGTCTTCATTCCAGATATCAGCACCTGCACGGCTGCTTTCCAACAGGAAGGCATTCCCATAGTCAAAGAAATACATACCCTTGGCAGTAAGTTTATTGACGGCAGCCACATGGCGGCGCAGACTCTCCTGCACCTTTTCTTTGAAGAGTTCAGGTTGTTCAGCCATCATCACCTTGGCGTCCTCGAAGCTGACACCCACGGGATAGTATCCACCGGCCCAGGGGTTGTGCAGCGAAGTCTGGTCGCTACCGAGGTCAACCTTGATGCCCTTTTCAGCGCAGTATTCCCAGAGGTCAACCACATTGCCCTGATAGGCAAAACTGCGAGCCTTCTTTTCAGCGATAGCCTTGTTCACCTCTACAAACAACTCGTCGAGGTCGGCATGCACCTCATCTACCCAACCCTGGTCGAAACGCTTCTGCGTGGCAGCAGGATTGATTTCGGCGGTGATGCTTACCACACCTGCAATGTCGCCAGCCTTGGGCTGTGCACCGCTCATGCCACCGAGACCAGCGGTGATAAACAACTTGCCAGCCGTGCCACCGCCCAGTTTACGGGCAGCGTTCAGCACTGTGATGGTAGTGCCATGCACAATGCCCTGCGGACCGATGTACATGTAACTGCCGGCAGTCATCTGGCCGTACTGCGTCACACCGAGAGCGTTGTAACGCTCCCAATCATCGGGCTTTGAGTAGTTGGGAATCATCATGCCGTTGGTAACCACCACACGGGGAGCATCCTTGTGCGAAGGATACAACCCCATGGGGTGACCGCTATACATCACCAGTGTCTGCTCGTCGGTCATCTCGCTGAGATATTTCATCACCAAGCGATACTGTGCCCAGTTCTGAAACACAGCACCATTACCACCATAGGTAATCAACTCGTGGGGATGCTGTGCCACAGCGGGATCCAGATTGTTCTGAATCATCAGCATGATNNATGATGGCGGCAGCCTGACGGCACTTAGCCGGATACTCGTCAATAGGACGGGCATACATCTTGTAGGTAGGACGCAGACGATACATATAAATGCGGCCATATTTCTTCAACTCCTCTGCAAACTCAGGAGCCAGCATCGCGTGATCCTTCGGGTCAAAATAACGAAGGGCGTTGCGGATAGCCAGCTTCTTCTCTGCAGGGGTGAGGATGTCCTTGCGCTTAGGCGCATGGTTCACTGTGGGGTCATAAGGCTGCGGTTCGGGCAGGGGATTGGGAATACCCTGACGCAATTCATTCTGGAATTCTTCGAGTGTCATATTAGTTTATTTTATTTTTTATTCATTTCAACAATCATTTTTTCTACAATATCTTTCACCTGAGGGATGTCTTCCTTCACTGTCAGAAGAACAACCTCGGCATCTACCTCAAGGAAATCTTATCCCTCATAAGCATCACTCCCTCGGTACGTTCAATAATCGTATTAACCAACCGACTGACTTGATTCAGTGCATTCATTGCAAGCTCATGGTCAAACATACCGCCCCTCCTTCATAATGCGACTACGAAGTACAGCATTCATGTTGTCATGTACACGGACAATATCCACGCTACAACCAAACATCTTTTCCAATTCCGATTGCAACATATCGACAGTAAGCAACGATAATGCCCGTCCTTCATAATAGATGTCGACATCGCTCTCCTCCATCTGTTCGCCACGAGCCGCTGAGCCAAATACACCAATCTTACTGATACCGTATCGGTCAGCAGCATAGGGTTTGTACTGTC
Source organism: Bacteroidales bacterium UBA1208 (assembly GCA_002309955.1). Taxonomy (GTDB): domain Bacteria; phylum Bacteroidota; class Bacteroidia; order Bacteroidales; family P3; genus Colimorpha. The sequence continues at coordinate 2,267 of DBXQ01000038.1, read as the reverse complement.
CCAGCAACGTCAGAATATCATCCGTCGTTCTCATTTCAAAATGCAAAAATACGAAGAATTATTGGAACAGCCAAAAAATTCTTCAATTCACAACACACAATAGAAAGGGATGACATTATTCCCTGTCACCCCGTATATAAATACTCCAATAAATTATATCATGATGATGTTACCATTGTTTCCTTTTTTTGCAAAACCGAAAAAAATATCCGTCTAATAATTAGCCAATCATCTTCCTACTATAACAGTCAATACCTCACCATTCGGTAATGTTATTTTCACCCATAAACCCATAAATCTACAAGGATTACTTACACTACCTCCAAACAAATCTCCTCCAACCAAAGGGCCCGAATAATATTCAAACTCTTCTACTTCTTCGCAATCCCAATAATCGCAATCCCAATAAATGAGTGGTTTTTCGCCATCAATATCTTCAATTATGTGTTCACAGACATTAACCGTTGAATTGAAAGGAAAACAAGAGACATCTACCTCATAATGACGAGGAGAAAATATGATATTTGTTATTTGCGGATCATCTGGCAAATCAATATCATAACTATAATATTGTTGATTATAAGTTAAAGAATAAAAAGCCTCCTCATTTCCTTCCACTATCAAACGAGCATAGCAATTGGGATGGGTTTCAAGAATATATTGCTCAATACGGCTCCCAAAATCTTCTAAACAATGTTTTCCTCCCCAATTCTCATGTATCTTTGCAATTGCGTTAACCAACAGTTCTTGTGCAACAGCGATAGACACAGATGTACCTCCAGAAGGAACTGCTAACGCTATTGATAATAAAGATGTAATCATACTTAATACTTTATTCTCAGACATCCCATTTAACAAAGCATCCAATGCTCTGCCAATCTGTTTCGCTATCTCTTTATCTACAACATATTTGCTATTTAGATGTGGCTCTATATAATAATCGTATCCATTACCTGATTTTGTCGGCATAACCTTATCTATTTCTTGCCCTGTGAACCCATCATACACTTTTAAATAACTATCCACATCAGCATACTCTTCACATCTCTTAAAATTCACATGAATTAATTGCCCAAATGAGGCATCTTTAGTTGCTATCTTTTTCTTATTATCGCGAACATTCTCAACCACACTCATACTTCCCTTTATTCGTGAATCTCCTATATTATAGCCCAGATAATAACGATGGGTGCCACCGCTCATACTTCCCTTTATTCGTGAATCTCCTATATTAGTATCATTAGAAAGCAGTGAATCCCAATCGAATGGTACTTCGGAATAAACGCTGTCCAAATCCAATACGCCTGATACCAATATATGATTAATAGGGTCTTTTACTTGCACATCGGCCCTCCGGCGTGTAATCCACTCGAATGATACAGAAGACCCATCATCTGCCAACACTTTCGACGGCAACCCGTCATCAAAAGTCATCAATGCACCCATCTTTTTCTCACTGCTATAATACTGTAGATGAGTTATACTTAATGGCATTCCCGCAGAGTCTTTCTCCCCATAAAGAGACAAAGAATCACCATTCTTCATAACACAACTTACAAGTTGACTACTTGCAGTGTCTGGATTAAAAAAGACGGATTCTACCTTGTCAGCAAACCCGTGTTCAATCTCTGTCCTTTCGCATGAAGCAAACAAGACAAGAAAAAACGATAGAATTAATACAAACTGTTTCACGGTACTATACCCTGATACGTGTCGGGCGCAACTGCTTGCCTGCCGGAGGCTCATCGGCAACATCAACAACGAAGAAAGTGGAGCCATTCATTATGTCTCTATCTTCTTGTGTGAGGGTCTCGACTTCCCTGTAATGTGAATATAAAGGTATGCAGAATTGCCCCACTAAGGATGTATTGAATGGTAATACAATCCATTGGAGCATCTCGTAACCCCTTTATTCCAAACATTACAGTTGCTGCGTAAATTGTCGAGATTCACACAATCGGAATAAGGTGAAAATGCGCTTTCTTTCGGCAAACATTACTGTCGGTTTACAAATGCAAAGATACAACTTTTTTTTCCATTCCGCATAAATATTTTCCTCAAAGCATTTTTTCTGCTTCCCACAGCTTCGTGCGACAATGCCATGCCTTTTTGTCATTAGGCTAAGTAGGCCACCGGCGAAAGCCGTTCGAAAGTAAAGCGAAGCGACATGTGGAACAGAAAGGCTGATAATAACCGTTTTATCCTAATTTCCCGTCTTGGCGACCGATACAGGCTCGGCCACTCTTCCTTCGCTCCTTAGTCCTCAG
>DBXQ01000057.1:3800-11953 GCA_002309955.1 Bacteroidales bacterium UBA1208 | reverse complement strand
TGAATCCCGACTACGCGCAGGCTTATTGCAGCCGGGGCAGTGCCTACGGCATGCTTGGCCGCCATGAGCAGGCGATGGATGATATAGAGAAGTCCATCAAGATAGACCCCGACTTCTTGTTGGCATACGTCAACCGCGCCGCTTACTACCTTAATCTCGACCGTGTAGGCGAGGCAGAGGAGGAACTGAAGTATGTGCTTTACCACGAGCCTGACGATGCCACTCGCGAGTTGGCAGAGCAGTATTTGGCGATGTGCCATGAGAAGAATAAAGAGTAATGAAGCCGATGGACAAAGAACTGTTTCTGCAAGGATTGAAAGATGATCTTATCCTGTGGGATGTAGGGCGGATGTTCCACACACGGCTGTCGGATGCAGTATTGGAGGATTTGGCGGCGTTGGGGATAGAGTCGGCAGATAGGGAATTGGCCACAAGAAAGGATTGCGAGGAGGTGGCACTGTTGATTGAATCCCAAAGGAGAAATATGGATGCAGCCCTTTATTCTGACTGCATGGCAGAGCTGCGTGAGATAAAGGACGATATGAAATGGCTCGCTTCTAAAACGGGCAAACGTGTGATGACAATAGAGCGGTGGCTTGTAGCGGCAAGACAGAAGGCTAAGGAGTCCTTCCCTTATAACGAAATTGTCATGGGTAGGGACATGATGGAGGAGCCGGACAATCTGGTAGTAGGTATCGTTGCAGAAACACGTGAAGAGTGCAATACGATACAAGATACCATTGAGAGTTGGTATCCGCCTATAGAACCAAATTTCAAAGTTTATATTGTCTCAGAACAGCGTTAGAAGTTCAGCCTTGGTTGCGGATTTCGGCGTCGGTGCGGAAGAGGTCGTCGAGGGAGGGCTTGGCGATGAAGGGTGCCTGTTGCATACGCTCTTCGACAAAGTCGGCTATCTGCAGGAAGGTGATTTTGCCATCGATAAATCGTTGGACGGCCACTTCGTTGGCAGCGTTCATAATGCAGGGCATGTTGCCCCCGTGGGCGATGGCGTCATAGGCCAGCTGGAGGCAGCGGAAGGTCTTTGTGTCGGGTTCCTCGAAGGTGAGCTGGGGATATTTTGTCCAGTCCAAGCGGGGCAGGTGGCTCTCAATGCGGGTGGGGAAGCTGAAGGCATACTGGATGGGAGTTTCCATGGTGGGGACGCCAAGCTGTGCCTTGATGCTGCCGTCGATGTATTGCACCATGGAGTGAACGACGGATTGGGGATGGACAAGCACCTGAATACGCTCGGCGGGGATGTTGAAGAGCCAGCGGGCTTCGATAACCTCAAGGCCTTTGTTCATGAGCGAAGCTGAGTCGATGGTGACTTTGCGCCCCATGCTCCAGTTGGGGTGTTTCAGGGCATCGGCAAGGGTGACATGCTCCAGTTGTTGGCGTGTGCGGCCGCGGAAGGGACCACCCGATGCAGTAAGAAGTATCTTGTCCACGTTGCCCATCTCGCCCACGAGACTCTGGAAGATGGCCGAATGCTCGGAGTCGACAGGCAGAATGGGAACATTGTTGCGGGTGGCGGCATCGGTGACAATCTGCCCTGCCACCACCATGGTCTCCTTATTGGCCAACGCAATGGGCTTGTGGTGCTCAATAGCCCTAAGTGTAGGACGCAAGCCGGCAAAGCCCACGATGGAGGCCAGTACCATGTCGATAGAGTCCATCTCCATGAGGTCGGCAATGGAGTCCATGCCTGCAAAGACCTTGATGTCGTGAGTGGAGAGAGCATCCTGGACCTGCTGGTATTTGCTCTCGTCGGCTATGGCCACAGCGTTGGGGTCAAATTCCAATGCTTGTTGTATCAGTAGATTAGCGTTGCTTCCAGCGCAGAGGACTTCCACCGAGAAAAGGTCGCGGTGTCGCCGTATGACATTGAGGGCTTGGGTGCCGATAGAGCCGGTAGATCCCAGTATGGCTATGCGTTTCATTTCTTGCGTTTCTTTTTTGTTTTGTTTTTTTCTTTTTGCTGTTGCTCTTTCAAGCGTTTCTCCACTTTTACGCGGAGCAGAGAGTCTTCACGGCTGCGACGATAAACAACTTCCTGTTCATTGACAGTCTCGGTTGAAGAGGACTCGGCAGTAGCAATGGTTTTGCCATTGATGACATCTTGGATGATTTTGATGTGTTGTTCATGTTGGTTGATGACCACCTCGAGCGAGTCGATTATTTGAGCATTGCGGATGGCTTCTTCTTGCAGTTCAGGTTTGATGAATCCAGGGACAAGACCACGCAACGGTGTGAAGGCGATAAGTAGAGAGGAAAGAATCAGCATGACAATGACGATGATTCCGGCATAGGTGAAGATATTGACACCAGTGAGTTCGGCCGAGAAGGTCTCTTTAAAAGTATCGGTGTCCATCACCACAAAGCGGTGCTTGTGGTGCATCCGCTCGCGGAAGTTCTGCCATTTATCAGAAAGGCGCAGCCGCAGGGCCGCGCCTTTCTCTTTTATCGAGTTCTGTTCAGGATTGTCCATTAGAAGAACTTGTTGCGCTGGTCAATAACCTTGGCGTTGTCTTTGAGCACTTGCTGGATGCTGCGGAGACCCTGCATGAAACCCTGTTGTTTCTGGCTACGGATGGCAGCGACTTCGGGAAGAGTGGGATTGTCAACCTTGTTGTTGACGAAGATCATGTACACACCGTTGGCACCCTGAATGGGTCCGACAAGTGTATTGGGTTCAGCAGTAGCAATGGCGGCCTGAACTTTAGGCTCCATGCCATATTTGCCTAAGAAGTAATCGTTGAAAGAAATGCTGTCGAGAGTGTCGATAGCCACATTCATCTTGGTGGCAATGGAAGTGAGGTTGGCACCAGCGTTCTTTGCCTCTTCGATACGGGCTTTAAGAATCTCGGCTTTCTTCTCGATACGCACTTGGTTCTCGATATTGTTGCGCACTTGGTCAAGAGTGGCATAACCTACTTTATAAACGTCTTTCAAAGCAGCGACAATATACATGTCGTCGGCCTCGAAAATCTGGTCTGCCACGTCGCCGGCTTTTGTCTTCTCGTTGAAAGCCCATTGGACAATGCTGCGGGCATTGTTGATGCCGGGCATAGAGTAGGTCATGGCACCCACCATGGCGTTGCGCATCTGCAGGTTCTCGGCCTGTGCGGTAGCGGTCATCTCGGCAAAAGTGCGGTTGTTGCCGGCAAAGCGGTTGGCATTATTGTAGATGTTGCGTGTGGTGGTCTCCGAAGCAGCAATGGTATGGGTGATGGTGGCGACACGGTATTTTTTGTGAGGAGTGGTCTTGCCAGTCACTTTCACCACGAAATAACCAACTTCGTTGGGGTGCTTCATCACGAACACACCACCTTCAGGAGTGTTCACAAGATCCTCGTTCAAGAAACCGTAGTTGCCGTCAAGCTGCCACTGCATATCGCCGTTGTTGTCGGCTTTTTGGGGGTCGTCGGAATATTGGTTCACGGCCTCTTCAAAAGTCATGGCACCGCTGCGGACAATGTTCAGGACACTGTCGGCAAGCAATTTGGCCTGTTCGTCGCCACGGGTGATGTTGCCACCCACTTTGTCATTGAAAATATAAATGGCACTGGCGCGGAGACTGTCGGGACGGTTGGCCACATCAAGCACTTTGGCCATAACCCATTCGTTGCCGACAATGCGGGGGCTGATGTACGAGCCTGCGCCCGAAACCATGATAGCTGAATCAAGGGGTGAGCCGAACTCACTGGCCTTGCGGTAGGTGGAGTCGTAGCTGTGGTCGGATTCTGCATTGACGAAGAAAATCAGCTCTTCGGGTTCCACGGTCTGGAGTTCCTGCCAGGTCTTTTCAACAGAAGCTTGGATATCGGTCAAGTCCTGTTGAGTAGGGGTAATGGGGTAGGCGATATAATTCAGCTCGCGCAACTCTTCGCGCACGCGGAACTCGGCTTTATGCTTGTTGTAGTAGTTCTGGTAGTCGGCATCGGAGAGGGTGATTTCGTCGTCAGCGACCGACTGATAGGTGCAGTTCACAGCATAGGCATTGCTCAGTTTGCTGCTCAAGTCGGCAATTTGCTGGGCAATACTGTTGGGCATGTACATACCGCGTGAAATCAGCGAGTTGTATTTCTGCTGTTTGCGGTCGGTCTTGACAGCCTTCTCCAGTTCTACCCACTGCATGCGCTGCAAGGTGTCGAGGTTTTCGAAATTGTCGACATAGTACTGGATGGCCTGGGTCTGGTATTCACCGGTCTTGGGGTCGGTGAAACTTTGACGCAGATAAGGATGGATGAAATTGCCGACATACATGTCGTTCAACTCGGCGGGGCTGACAGTCAAACCCAGTTTTTCAAACTGTTCTTCGGTAAGAGTCTCCCCTACGAGGGTCTGCCACACTTGGTCGCGCAACTGGTATTCCACGTCAGCCGGAATCTGGTTGATACCCTGCTGGCGTTTATAGTTGTTCTCCATCTCTTCCGTCATTTCGGTAAAGCGTTGGTAAGTAATGGTGGAGCCGTTGATTTTGCCCATATCGGGAATGCCACGATTGTTCTTGGTCAGGTCACCGATGATGAATGCAATGATAGCCACGCCTACGACGGTAACGGCTATCCACGAGTTTTTTCTAATACTTCCTATAATTCCCATTTGTGAGTATTTTTTATATATTTTTATTTATTATTTTCGCTACTTTAAGCGTGCAAAGGTACAAAGAAATTTTAGTGTACGAAACTTTTTTGCCGAAAAAAAGTTTGCCGACAATTGCACACCGCTATTTATCAGTGCATTAAATGGAAATAAAAAAACTCACAACTTGGCCTCGAAACCGAAAGGAATCAGCTTTTCCACACCCTCTATACACCGAATTCTGCCTCCTGCCGCATAGCAGTAAACCTTCATCTTGTTGCCACTCCGCATCTCGTATTCCGCCATCGTCTGGCGGCACGCGCCGCACGGCGACGCTTCGCAGTATTCCCCCTTGTTCCATCCCACCACGGCCAAAGCCACTATTGCCTCCTTCGGCCGCTGTGCCGAGGCGCTGAACAATGCCACCCGTTCGGCACACATTCCCGAGGGGTAGGCGATGTTCTCCTGGTTGTTCCCTGTCACCACGCTGCCGTCAGCCAGCAGCACTGCGGCTCCCACGTGGAAACCGGAATAAGGGGCATAGGCTCCGGCGGTCGCCCGCATGGCACACTCCATCAGTTTGCGCTCTTCGGCGGGCAGTTCGTCAAGCGAACCGTATTCGCTATAGTCAATAGTCAATGTTTTTTTCTCCATGGTACTCAAAATATTATAAATGGTGAAACGACAGATGATGATTTTTTGGCACGCAGTTTTTATATTTCAGTTTAATCTTCGTATCTTTGCATTCTCTATGACAAAAACGCTCGACTTCGGAAAATATTGTGTCCTTGGCCTTTCTCCCATGGACGACATCACCGACCACCCCTTCCGTCAGCTCTGCAAGGACTTTGGGGCCGACCTCCTCATCACCGAGTTCATTGCCTCCGAAGCCCTCAACCGCGAGGCAGAAAAAAGCTATCGCAAGATGCGTTTCAATCCCTCGCAGCATCCCATCGGAATCCAGATCTTCGGTGCCGACGAGGACGAGTTGTTGCGCTGTCTCGACATCGTCGAGGCACAGGAACCCGATTTTGTCGACATCAATTGGGGCTGCCCTGTACGCAAGGTGGCTGGCAAAGGGGCAGGCAGCGGTATTCTGAAGGATGTCCCCAAGATGCTCCGCATCACCGAAGCCCTTGTCAAACGCTCCCGGCTGCCTGTCACCGTCAAGACCCGTCTCGGCTACGACGCCGACAACAAACCCATTGTCGAGTTGGCCGAAAGGTTACAGGACATCGGCATCGCTGCCCTCAGCATCCATGGCCGCACCAAGACCCAGATGTACCAAGGCTCGGCCGACTGGACACTGATTGGCGAAGTGAAGAACAACCCTCGCATGCACATCCCTGTCTTCGGCAACGGCGATATCACCACCCCCCAACAGGCCATCGAGGCACGCCGTCGCTACGGTGTGGACGGTGTCCTTATCGGGCGTGGAGCCATCGGCAACCCTTGGATATTCGAGCAAACCCAGCGTCTCTTGCGGGGTGAGACAGAGCGCAAGGTCACCGTGGCCGAACGGGTAGAGGTGTGCAAGCGACACCTGTTGGCAGCTGTTGAGTTCAAAGGCGAGCACACTGCCATGTTCGAGATGCGCAAACATTACGGCGGCTATTTCAAGGGTCTGCCTGGATTCAAACAATTCCGCATACCCATGGTCAACACCACCGCTCTCGACCAAATCATGCCCATCCTTGACTCCGTAGCCGACCACTACGCTGATGCATAGTCTGAAAACGGTTGTTCAACCCAAATCGGTCATTAGACTAAGCAGGCCTTCGGCAGAGACCGTTCAAGAGCAAAGCGGAGACATGTGGAATGGAAAGCCTGATAATGACCGTTTTATTCTGTTTCCCATCTTGATGACCGATATGGACCCGGCTGTTCTTCCGTCGCCCCTTAGTCCTCAGTTCTCCCATCGTTCTCCCATCGTTCTCCCATTTCAAAAGGATAACTGAGGTAGAACTGAGGTCGAAGGGTGGACGAAGGAGCGGATCAAGGGCAGTGCGAAAAGGACTTGGGCGCAAGTTAGGGAAGATTCGTGGAAAAGGGCGTGCGTTGAAAAGGGATGACGGAAATGACGGCACCGTTTTTGTTGTGCCGTGACAACGGGAAGCCGGAGTAACCAAAGGGGACTTCTATGAACCGCCTTGAAATGGTATATCGAATATAGCCCAATGGCGTTGCCTTGGGTATGCAAACCGCGCTCTGCAAGGGCAAAAGCAAAATCGTATTAATAAGTCTATCTGCGGTTGGCAGCCGTGGACAAAGCGACCATTATTCATGGTTGTTGGTGGCTTCGTGCGAAAGCAGCCATTGCTTGCGGTCGAGGCCGTAGGCATAGCCCGTCAGGCTTCCGTCGGCACCGACAACACGATGGCAGGGAATCATGATTGCAACAGGGTTTCGCCCTACGGCCCTACCCACTGCCTGTGCCGAGCGGCAATGCAGCCTTTGGGCTATGTCTCCATACGACACGGTCTGCCCATAGGGGATGGTGAGCAATAAGCGCCATACCGACTGCTGAAACAGGGTGCCCGAGGGAGCAAGCAAGGGCATGAAATCGGGCTTGCAACCACTGAAGTAGAGGCCAAGCCAGCGGTAGGCCGTCTCAAATACATGATTGTTTTGAATGTCCAAATCCTCCAGAAGGGTCTGCTCCCCGGCAAACCGCAGCCCAGTCAACGCCTCGCCGTTGCTGTTCAGCACAATGCCACCGAGCGGAGAGTGGTATACTCCCGATAGCTCGATGGCAGAGCCATCCGTTTGCATATTCTTCATTTTATAGAAGTTCTAATGCGTGTACCAAGTGATACGACTATTTACGAGGCCTGTGCCAATTTGCAATTCGGTCTGTACAGTTGTGGGGCAGGTAATAGTGCAGGCACCGGATTCAGAAGCGAGGTTAAAACACATTAAGTTTTTCCCAGAATGATAACCCCATGGGTCATACCTATCATAAGGATCATAATAATAATGATCATTCGTAAGACTGCCCATATCAAAATTATAAAGATTAAGACTTGTTAGTCTGGTACAATCCAGAAACATAAACCCCATATCGTTCACATTAGAAGTGTTAAAGCTGGATAGATCAAGGCTGGACAAGTTGCTACAGCCACTGAACATCCTATACATGGATTCCACATTCTCGGTGTTGAAGTTAGAGAGGTTGAGGCTGGTTAGGCTGCTGCAGCCATAGAACATTTCATCCATACTCACGACATTCTCGGTGTTGAAGTTGGAGAGATTGAGGCTGGTTAGGCTGCTGCAGCCATAGAACATCATAGACATACTCGTAATATTGGAAGTGTTGAAACTGGAGAGGTTCAGGCTGGTTAGGCTTCTGCAATAACGGAACATCCTATACATATCCTTCACATTAGTAGTGTTGAAGTTGGAGAGATTGAGGCTGGTTAGGTTAATGCAACTATCGAACATATATACCATAGATGTCACATTCTCAGTATTGAAATTGGAGAGATCGAGGCTGGTTAGGCTTCTGCAAGAAGAGAACATCCGATCCATATTCTTCACATTAGTAGTGTTGAAATTGGAGAGATCGAGGC
>DBXQ01000057.1:1718-3679 GCA_002309955.1 Bacteroidales bacterium UBA1208 | reverse complement strand
TGCCACCGAACATCCCGGACATATCCATGACATTGGCGGTATTGAAGTTGGAGAGATCGAGGCTGGTTAGTCTGCAATGATCGAACATATCGGACATATCCGTGACATTGGCGGTGTTGAAGTTATCCCCAAAATCAATACTGGTGAGTGAACTCCACCAAAACATTTTTTTACAGTCAGCATTGGCATTAATTTTATTGGCTGGAGTAGAAACCACCCATGTGGTGCCGTCCATATCGCCATAAATTGGATATGGAGAACTATCAGTGGAAAGAATGGTACCTGATGTAACAGAGGCGTTGTTGTATTCAAAACGTATGGCTGTGGCATTTCTGGGGATAGCATTTCGGAACTTCTCGCCATCCACAAGTTCAGCACTGGATTGGGACAATTCATCCACATTGACAGTAACGGTGGTGATGGTGTTGTGAGCCACAACGGTATCTTCGATGGTTATAGATTTAGCGCCTGTGGGAGTAAAAACGGTTACGGTCAAGTTGTTTCGTACGGAGAATTCTGGTATTACCACATCGAAGTATTCTGTTGCCAAAGGTTCGATAGTCTTCATCGTGCTGTTGTCTGTCTTACAGAGGTGGACCGAATGAGAGCCTGTTGCAGTCGGCATAACGATAGCGTCCGTGCTGTCGCCTGTGATAATGGCTGTACCCGCACCGCTGAGGCAGGCACGTTCGGCAGTGAGGATAATGCTCGTGATGGGTAGCTGGGCATTGGTAGCGTTGCTTACATACACCCTCACTACTGAGCAGAGGTTGCGAAACTGGAGGGTGTTACCACCGTTGAGAACGGCACCCATGGGAACGTTCACTCGCTGATGGGTGCCCACCATTTCAAACACCTGTGTCGTGGGCAGGGTTACGGCGACAGAGCTACTGCTGTTGATATTGGCATCGCTATTGGTGAGAATGCTGGGAGGGAAGATGGCACGGTAGCCCGATGTGCTAATTGCAATATTAGGTATTGAGGCAGTGTTCTCCATTGCCGTCTGTATCGTGTAGTCGGCATCGTTAATTCTTATCTGGTCACCATTGTGCCAATAAGGAGTGTGGTCGTTGATATAGACTTTTGAGTCGTTGTTGACTTCTTGGATGACAGCATGGAGGGTAACGGTGGTGATGGGATTCAAGTCTTCTTGGCAGCTGACGGCACAGAGAGCCAGCAAGGCCGCAAAAAAATAGAAAATGATATGTTGCTTTTTCATAATGATATATTGTTTTTCATGTTGATTTGATCTCTCACTTTTTTACGCTGCAAAGATAAACAAAAAAATCGACTTGTCAATTGTTTACTGGATAAAAAAACAATAATCGTTGGGGAAAGCAACGGATTACTATCTGTGGCAGAGAAAGAAAAAGGAGTTGGGTGACGTGGTGTCGCCCAACTCCTTGGCGTTTCGGATTAGAAGTGTTATTAACCGAGGCGCTTGAACTGGCAGGAGGTTTCTTTTAGTGAGTGTACCAAGTGATACGACTATTTACGAGGTCTGTGCCACTTTGCAATTCGGTTTGTACGGCTGTGGAACAGGTGATGGCGCAGGCACCAGATATAGAAGCGAGACCTGAACACATCTGGTATTTCCCACCGTGAACAGTAAGAATACTACTCATATCGAAGTTATAAAGATTGAGACTTGTTAGTCTGCTACAATTGCAGAACATGTACTGCATATTATTTACATTGGCAGTGTTGAAGTTAGAGAGGTTGAGGCTGGTTAGGCTACTGCAACCATCGAACATCTCAGACATATTCGTGACATTAGAAGTGTTGAAGCTGGAGAGGTTGAGGCTGGTTAGGCTACTGCAACTATCGAACATACACCCCATAGATATCACATTCTCCGTATTGAAGTTGGAGAGATCGAGGCCGGTCAGACTGGTGCAACTAAAGAACATACTAGACATAGTTATGACATTGGCGGTGTTGAAGCTGGAGAGGTTGAGGCT
>DBXQ01000057.1:0-1576 GCA_002309955.1 Bacteroidales bacterium UBA1208 | reverse complement strand
GTTGAGGCTGGTTAGGCTACTGCATTTGTAGAACATCTTATACATATTCGTGACATTGGAAGTGTTGAAGCTGGAGAGGTTGAGGCTGGTTAAGCTAATGCAACTATCGAACATAAACCCCATATATATCACATTCTCCGTATTGAAGTTGGAGAGATCGAGGCCGGTCAGACTGGTGCAACCAAAGAACATCCCATCCATATCTCTGACATTGGCGGTATTGAAGTTGGAGAGATTGAGACTGGTTAGGTTGTAGCAACTAGAGAACATAGAAGACATATTTGTAACATTGGCGGTGTTGAAGTTTTCACCAAAATCAATACTGGTGATGTTGGGTGCCATCCTCAAGCCAAACATTCTTTCACAGTCAGCATTGGCATTCATTCTTTTGGCTGGAGTGGAAACCACCCAAATGGTGCCGTCCATATTGCCATAAATTGGATAAGGAGAACTATCAGTGGAAAGAGTGGTACCCGATGCAACAGAGACTTTATTGTATTCAAAACGTATCGCTGTGGCATTTGTGGGGATAGCATTTCGGAACTTCTCGCCATCCACAAGTTCGGCGCTGGATTGGGACAATTCATCCACATTGACAGTAACGGTGGTGATAGTGTTGTGAGCCACAACGGCATCTTCGATGGTTATAGATTTAACGCCTGTGGGAGTAAAAACGGTTACGGTCAAGTCATCTCGTACGGAGAATTCTGGGATTACCACATCGAAGTACACAGTTTTCAAAGGCTCGACAGTCTTAATCGTGCTGTTGTCAGTATTGCAAAGGCTAACCGAATGTGAACCATTAGCAGAAGAGATGACAATGGCATCCGTGCTGTCGCCCATGATAGTGGCGGTACCTGTCCCGCTGAGGTAGGCATGCCCGGCAGTGAGGGAAATGCTCGTGATAGGTAGCTGGGCATTGGTGGCATTGCTGACATACACCCTCACCACTGAGCAAAGATTGTGAAACTGTAGGGTGTTACCACCGTTGAGAACGGCACCCATGGGAACGTTCACTCGCTGATGGGTGCCCACCATTTCAAACACCTGTGTCGAGGGCAGGGTTATGGCGACAGAGCTGCTGCTGTTGATATTGGCATCGCTATTGGTGAGAATGCCGGCAGGGAAGATAGCACGGTAGCCCGATGTGCTAATTGCAATATTAGGTATTGAGGCAGTGTTCTCCATTGCCGTCTGTAACGTGTAGTCGGCATCGTTTATTCTTATCTGGTCACCATTGTGCCAATAGGGAGTGTGGTCGTTGATATAGACTTTTGAGTCGTTGTTGACTTCTTGGATGACAGCATGGAGGGTAACGGTGGTGATGGGATTCAGGTCTTCTTGGCAGCTGACAGCACAAAGGGCCAACAGGGCTGCAAAAAAATAGAAAATGATATGTTGCTTCTTCATGGCTTTTATTAATGTTTGATGGTTTGACAAATTGTTTAATTCTATGCGTTTGTGCTGAAGTTCAAATATTATTTTACCCTGCAAATATACGAAAAAAAAGGATTCAATGAAATTTTATTCTAAAATTAGCTGTCCGGGCAATTACATCACAATCTTCAGACTTATC
>DBXQ01000109.1:9656-14836 GCA_002309955.1 Bacteroidales bacterium UBA1208 | reverse complement strand
TTTACCATGAAACGGAAAATTTATGGTCTGGAAAACCTAATAAAGGTTTTTATTTCCGTAGAGATGATTGGAAACATTATGCTATATGGATTTATTCCTGTTCTAAGGGATTAGTTAATTTTTATGATTGTATATCTATCTATAATGGAGAACCCTATATAAAAAAACAATATCAATTGGATTGTATGAAAGATGCATCTGGTGGTCCTTATGGTTCGACATGGCTTGAATACTCCACATGGGATGCACGTGTCATCCCTGATATGATTGACAAGGACGGTCATAATCCTTTTGCCGAAACAATTATTGATAGAGTCAAAACAATACTTGAGGAGGTTGAAAGCAAACAATTGCCAGAGAAGGACAACTGGTAAAGTGTGATTTATTGTATATCCACCTCAGTGGAGAATTTGCGTGTACCTCCTGATTTCAGCGAAGGAACATTGATTCGGATGTCACAATCCACGACTACAATGGTGCCGTTGACGGTTTGAAGGACGTTTTCATCGTGCATGTCGCTGAGATAGATGTCGGATGTGGCGTATGTCCAGTTGCGTGGATTGATGAGTTGGAATCCCATACGATGCATATAATCAGCGATAAGACTATCGTCGACATGCTTCCCCTTAACGAAAGGCTGCTCCACCACTATCTTGAAGTCGCCCTCTATAGTGCATCCAAAACCAAGGACGGTCAGCCGTGTTTCGGGGAAATAGGCGTTGTGGAGTGAGATGCGGTCGAGTGCGAGGATAGGTTGGACAAAATAATCGAGTCCGATGGTTTTGACAAGGGTGGCGCCATGGTCATAGACTTTGGCTTCACCGCCCTCGGCTATCTGTTTGCCAAGCGTATGGGAAATGTCTTGTCGACGCAGTCTGTCCAGCAATTGGTGAGGCGAGTCCATCGCTCTATGCATTTAGCTTGCTGCGCTCTGCATTGGAACTCTCTTTTGAAATCGTTGCCATAAGGTGCAGCTCCTCTATCTGTGCGAGCTTTTGCTCCCGCGAGTAGGGATGCAATGACATGCGTTGCACCTCCCGTTGCGCAGCCATGCTGTTCAAACGGTGAAAATCGTTTATATATAAGCCGTCCATAGATAAATAACTCTGCATAATAGTCAAGCATTTTCAGACCTTCGGAGGTAAAACCGCCGCTAATGACCGAGTCGATTTGCTTCCAAAAGTCCGTGTTTGTCATTTATTTATAATGTATATTTCAATTTGCAAATGTACTAACTTTTTCTGAAATGAGCAAATATATTACGCTATAGTGTTAAGTAAGGCTGATTTAAGACAATCGATCTCGCTGTTGTGGCTCCTCAACGCTGAATAAAGAGGTATGTTTCTTTCCACTTCGATGTTGAATCTATACCATAAAGATTTGTACTGTCGGATGCAATATTTAGTTGCCTTTTGCGTTATTGTACCAAATATTGTGTTACTTGTATTTTATAATATATTGCAAATCAGATTAAAATATGTTTGCAAATATAAATGAAGATTTATATAAATACTGATTTATATTATGAAATTCTACGACAGGGAAACGGAAATTGAGCTTTTGAGGCAGAATGAGCGGCAGGCGGAGCAGAGTGCTATGTTCACGGTGTTGACAGGGCGTCGGCGCGTGGGAAAGACTTCGTTGGTGCTGAGGGCGTTTGAGAGCAGACAGTATGCTTATCTTTTTGTGTCGAAAGACAACGAGGCTGTCCTTTGTGGAAAGTTTCAAGCTGCCATTGAGGAACAGCTTGGCATACAGGTTTATGGCGAGATGACTCGCTTCCGGGATCTTTTTGAGGTCATTATGAAGGAGTCGCAGAAGAGGCACTTCACGGTGGTGTTTGATGAGTTCCAGAATCTGTATAAAGTGAACACGGCTATTTTTAGCGAGATGCAGGATATTTGGGACAGGTATCACCGTGATTCTCGCTTGAATTTGATAGTAATGGGCAGCATACGCTCGTTGATGAGACGTATTTTTGAAGACGCGAATGAGCCCCTTTATGGTCGCCCTACGTCGAAGTTCACGTTGAGACCATTTACCATCAAGGTGCTTAAGGATATTTTTGCAGACCATTGTCCAGATTATGGCAATGAGGATTTGCTATGTTTGTATATGTTGACTGGTGGGGTGGCGAAGTATGTGGAGTTGCTGATGGATGCAGGTTGCTATACGAAGGAGAAGATGCTTAATTATGTATGCCGCTTGGACTCGTATTTCTTGACCGAGGGACGCGATTTGATGAATCAGGAGTTTGGCGAAGAGAGTGCTACTTATTTTTCCATCTTGCAGCTTATCGCAGGAGGGTTGAACCGCCGTTCGGATATTGACGGTACAATGCAGAAAGACATGGGGACGTTTCTTCAGAATATGGAACGGAACTATCAGGTTGTGACACGACTGAAGCCGCTTTTGGCTAAGCCAAACAGTAAGACCAGCGCGTATGAGATTTCAGACCAGTTTTTGAGATTTTGGTTTCGTTTTGTGTGGCCGTATCAGTCGCTTGTGGAGCGTCAGCAGTTGCCGTTGTTGCGCCAGAATATCGCCCGGGGATACGAGCAATTTTCAGGCAGAACGCTGGAGCAGTATTTCCAGGCGTTGTTGATGGAGACGGGAGAATACACTTTGGTAGGGAATTGGTGGGATCGCAAGGGGGAGATTGAAATTGATCTGATTGCCCTGAATGAATTTGAACATACGGGGATTGTGGCAGAGATAAAGCGCAACCCCAATAAGATAAGCCTTGCCGAGTTGCAAAGGAAGATAGAATGTCTCCCAACTGCGGAGTTTGGACGTTATAGATTGGAGTCGCGTGCCCTCTCGATAGAGGATATGTAGGAAGAGGGGGTTGGATAGAGTAATTGAACTATCTTAAGAAGTACCATTGAAAGATATGGTGGATGGTTACTATTGTTCCTGATGGTGGTGATGGATATTCTGTTGAGATAATTAGTGTATTACTTTCCTGAAGAGGAACATTTCGTCTTCTTCGCTCCAATTGCCGGCTTCTTCTTCGGGGATGGCAGGGCCGTGGTAGTGGGCGTTCCAGAATTCGACGATGCGGAAACCGCAGCGGTTGACATAAAAGTGGATGTTGCGCTTCTCGTAATAGGGGGTGATACATTCCCAGACTTTGATTTCGGGGTGCATTGACTCTATGGCTTTCCATGCTGTCTGGCCAATGCCTTGGCTGTGGATATTTGGTGAAACGTACAGCAGAACCAGTTCGCCAAAGGCTTTCGTCAGGTCGATTTTCAGGACTACTCCGCCTACTTTTTGGCCGTCAAGAACGATGCGGTAAACCTCGGCGTTTTCGTCGTCGATGGAATGCTCAATGGTGGTTCGAGAGATGACCTCTTCGCCTTCTTTGGTGCGGGGGTCGAGAAGGCCGAATTCCTGCTGTGCACCGTAGCGAAATGCCTCTTGGTTGTCGAGGATGAATTGCTCGCGGTCGTCTTCTTGCAGAGGGACAAGGATAATGTTTGATGTGGCTTTCATGTTGTTTTTGAGAATTAAGGGAGCGCTGGGGAATCAACGCTCCCTGTTATTTTTTAGCGAGTTTTTTTCCGGGAGGGTTTCTTGCCGTGGGTTTGCTGGCCTTCCATTTCGGTGCGGCCAATGCGCCAGGTGAGGCCAAAGCTGATGTAGCGGCTGGTGAGGGTACTTTCGCTTGTGGAGGGGTTGTATGGGTTGATGCTTTCACCGCCTGTGCGGACGGTGCCGAAAAGGTCGTTGACGTTGAGGAAGAGGGAGAGTCGGCGGTCGAAGAGGTCGGTGCTTGCTCCGCAGTCGAAAGAGAAGTAGGGGTCGACGGTGGCGAGGAGGGTTTGGGTGCGGCTGCGGTAGGTGGCGTTGGCGAAGAGTTGCAGTTTGTCCCATAGTTTTGTCCAAAAGTTGAGCCGGAGCGAGTAGCAGAGCATCTCGCTTTCCTGCCAGTGGCCGGGGCGATACTGCACACGGTAGTAGTCGTCGTAGAGATTGGCGTAGAAACGGATGTTCATGAAGTCGGTTGGGCGCAGGGTGGTGTTGAGCCCGATGCCGGTGTTGCTGGCGGTGCCGATATTGAAAGGCTGCGAGAAGGCGACGATGCGGCCGAAGCGGTCGCAGTAGGCAACGTCGGTGAGGGTGCCAGTGTGGTCGTTGTTGGCGTTGTACCAGGCGGTGAGGCCTATGGATCCAAGGTGGTCGAAGTAGCGTTCCCAGCCGAGTTCGAGGTTGTTGGCATAGCCATTGCTCAAATTGGGGTTGCCGGTGCTGTAGCTGTCGTAGCCGTAGATGGTGAAGCGTGTGAGTTGGGAGGCGGTGGGTGGAGTGACGTAGTGGGTGTAGCTGAGGGTGAAGTTGTGCATGGATTCGGTGCTGTAGCTGGCGTGGATGGTGGGACTGAAGTTGAGGAAATGTTTGCGGACGTTGCCGCTGTCGGCTTCAGGGTAAGCAAGGTTGTACCATGCGTTGTCGGCATTTAGCGAGGCCCCGAGGGTGAGCCGTCCAAAACGGTGTTCGGCTCCGGCATAGATGGAGAGTTCGTAGGTGCTGTTGGTCATTGAGTAACTGCGCAGGGTGTCCACCATGTTAGTGACTTCGGCATTGGATAGGGTTTCTTTCACCGCTTTGCTTTCGGGCGAGAGCGAGGCCATGATGCCGAAGTCCACTTCGCCGTGTTGGTTGTAGGGTAAGGCTATATCGGCCATAATGCCGTGCCACTGCGTGGGGTTGTTGCTCCGGTTGAGGCGCAGGAAGTCGAGCGTGGTGAGGCTGTCGTGGGTGCGGTTGTCTGCTTTGTAGGTGCGGTTGTTGGTCAGGGTGCCCGTGTAGTCGAAAAAGAGCATGCCGCCGAGGGTGTCGATTTTTTTCTCCAGCATCACGCCGAAACTGAGGTCGCCCATGGTGTTGCCGTTTTTTACAGTTTCGTTGTAGAAATAGCGTCCGGGGTTGTGGATCAGTTCGGTGCGTTCGGTACGTGAGTCGAGGTGGCTACTATCGTGGAGGGCGGTAGTCCAGAGCCAGAGATTGACCATGGTGTTGGTGTCGATGTGGTAGTCGAAGTCTATTCCGAAGTTGCCGCCGAGGGTTCGGTTGCGGCTGTTGCCGCGACTGCGAAGGGTTGAGGAGATGGTGCTGTCGGGTGCCAGCAGACTTGAGTGGTTGTTGGATGTGCCTTGATAGTTGTCGTAGTCGCC
>DBXQ01000109.1:1343-9486 GCA_002309955.1 Bacteroidales bacterium UBA1208 | reverse complement strand
CCTGCGGGGAGTGATTTGAGGTATTGTTTCAGGCCTTCGGCTTTAAGGTGGGAGGGCTTGTTGTTAATCCAGATGGTCACTTCGGCTCCGCCGCGGTATTTGATATTGCCCTCGGCATCGACTTCCACGCCCGGGGCGTTCTGCAGTGCATCGGTGGCGTTGCCGCTTTGCACACTGGGGTCGTCGCTCACGTTGTAGAACACCTTCTCACCGTTGGCGGAGTAGAGCGGTCGTGAGGCAGTGACTTTGATTTCGCTCAGCATTGTGGCATTGCTTTCCACCACGATGGTCCCGAGGTTGGTGTCTTTGTCCATGTTGATGGTTTGCCAGTGGGTGTCGTACCCTATTGCGCTTACCCTCAATAGGTAGTGGCCTTGCTTGATGTTGGCGAGAGAAAACACACCGTCGAGGTCGCTCGTGGTGCCGCATGCAAAAGAGCTGTCGGCGGCGTTGAGTAGCACACAGTTGGTATAGGGCAAGGGCTGCCCTTTGCTGTCGAATAGCAGTCCGGTCAGCATATAATGGTTTTGTGCCATCACGGCACTGGCTATGCCCATTACGAGCATCGCCATGATGATTTTTTTCAGCATAGATTGGGTTTATTAATAATGAAACAGATGGTGACTTTGCGAAGAAGAAGTCGCTCACGGGGCGCGAAGAGCCTCATGGAATGTCACCGCCTCATTGCTAATCAGCGGCACATTCCCCGCGTCGCCAAAGAAGGCGATAGGGTTAGTTGGTTCATTATTAATAGTTAAGAGCATTCTCTGTGATACTTTGAAAATGCAAAGATACGACAGATTTTTAACATACAAAGAAAAAATGTCAAAATTCATCAAAAATAAAGAGTGATGGTGTCCTATCGATTCCTGCACGGTTTGTCGGGTTATACTTCGATAAACGGGAGTAATAATGCGACTTTTTCGGTTATATCCGAAAATATTCGTATATTTGCACTGTCAAACAAAAATAGTAAGATATGGCATAAGTTAAAGAGAATAATAGAAAAATAAAGACATATTGAAGCGTATTCGCTTTTCTTTTGTATGGCTGAAATCTCGACAATTTCAACTATCATTACACAAGAAAGGAGAAACGCTCACGAGCACCGTGAGCTTTCTTGTTCGTAATGATAGGTAGTCGAGAACCTCAGCCATGAACAAAAAAAGTTCACGGCTTTTTTTGTACAAAAAATAAACCCTATGTCACATCTATGATGTATCTTTGCATTCGAAAGTAACAATAAAGGTATAAATGATGGAAGCTGAATTATTTTTTGAGAAGCTCTTTACAGAAGAGATGTATTTGGTGCCAGAATGTGGCAACTACATCTACCGTTCTGTTCCAACGAAGCCATACGGATGGCATGTTTGGCGAAAAACTATAGGCAGAGGGGATGAAGAGCCATACGACTGGAAAGAGGATGTCGGTATAGGATGCTGGTGGGAAGCGGTGATGATGAGATTTCCGGTCTCTAAAGAAAGGTATGATAACTTTAAATAGCATTCAATTATGGTGTCAAACTATAGAGGTAGAAAGTTGTCAGCAGAACCCATTAGAGAATTGACTCGTTGTGAGGTATTTGTCTTTGGCAGCAATTTGGAAGGCAAACATCGTGGTGGTGCTGCAGGATATGCCTGTCGCCATTTTGGTGCAACCTATGGACAGGGTGTAGGACCACAAGGGCAATGCTATGCGATTCCAACCATGTTTGAAACAGTTGGAGAGATGGTTCCATACGTCCAAGAGTTTGTAGAATATGTAAAAGACCATCCAATGAACAGATTCCTTATCACGCGGTTGGGATGTGGTGTAGCTGGCTTTAAAGACCAACAGGTCGCACCCCTATTCTATGAATTGCGTGATGTGAATAATGCAGTATTTGCTCTTGAATGGTGGCTCATTTTTTTCGATATAGATATGAGATTGGGCAGACAAGAAGAAGAATCTCCTACGTTTAATTATGGAATTGACGAAGAAGAACTTGTGCGCTTAAGCCGTATGTATAGATACGAAATAGGAGCAGCGCTAAATACCAAGTATCCACATATAAAAATACGTTATGTTGATGGTGACGGAAAATTCGGTTACACTAGTTTTGGTTTTGGCTTCTTTTTCCACAGTCCATGGGAGTTTTACGTATGTTCGAAGGACGAGAAATACAAAGACCAGCATGCAGATTATATCCTCTACGATGAATTTCATGATGAGTGTCCAAACAAAGGCTATGTGCGCAGGGTGCATTTCGCAGGAGTGCGTACCCCGTTTAAAGACAAACGAGGAGACCACATTTATACGGGAGATATAGTTCGGGCCTATTTTCATGGAGCATCCTATGTTTTACCAGTCGGAGTAATACATGAAGAATACGCCTTGTTGCTCGACAATCACTGCATTCACATGTCCGAATGTTCCAAGTTTGACCGACTTGGAACGGTGTTCTATGGGTTGGATGCTGATTTTAATGACGACCAGCTGGTAAGGAACCGTAACGGACGATTCTTTAGCAGTGTTTATGGAACCTTCGCCTGCCCACCTACAAGCACATTGGGAAAAGAACTGGTAAAGGCCAGATTAACCCCCAATTTCTTTACGGATAACATTCCCTACATTGTCCTAAACGAGTTAGGTGTTGAGTACAATTGGAGACATTAATAAACCTAAAAAACATTATAATCATGCTTATCACAATTCAAGAATTATTAGAAAGATGTGGATTCCCTAAGGACGCAAAAGCCAAATTGGTGAGACACAAAGACCATCGTCAGAATGTTTATGACCTTTACCGATTCCACCGGGATAAATTTGAGGATTATCAGGCGATACAATCCAAACCTGTTTTTCATGAATTAGACTACATCGTCAGTTTCATCGGCGAGGAAGGTAGAAGAGCCCGTTTTGTTGGCGTATATCGTGTTTTGCGGGTTCAACCCATAGAGGAAGTCCGTCAAACGATTGAAAATCCCAACGACAAATATTTCTATACATTAGAGGAAGTCGGTGGTTTCGAAAGATTGAAAGAACGTGTAATTATCAATTGGTCCAACCCAATCTCATGGCATCAGAAGTTCAGTAACGAGATGGAGGTCATCGAAGTATCTTCAGGTTTCGATTCCAAGCCGTTCCCTGGATACCTTGACTTTATACTCACATTCGATGAGTTGACAGAATTGGTAAATACCGACAACGAAGAATGGCATCACATGCTTTCAAATGTATACGGTGTCTATGTAATTCGAGACACCAGAACTGACAAGCTCTATATTGGATCGGCCTATGGCAAGGAAGGCATCTGGCAGCGATGGGAAGTGTATGTGAAGACCAATGGACATGGCAACAACAAGACGCTGAAAAAGTTGATTGCTGGCGACCCCGACTATTCCAGAAACTTTGCATTTTCATTATTGATGATAATGTCAAAGAACACTCCCGATGATCAAGTGATAGCACAAGAGCAATTACTTAAAGAAAAGTTGGGAGCAGAGTATTGTAACAATTAATGTTGATTCACAATTAATAACAATGCAGCAGGCGGACTTCTCGTCCTCGTAGTTTTTGGACTTGGGGGATGGAGAGCATTGTTGCTCGGATTGACATTGCCAGGAGTGTTTTGGTAGTTTGTTTCAGGGAATCGTTGCTGCACCGATTGAGAACAATGATATTTGAATACGCAACGTCTAATACAAGTTGGGCGGCATTGAAGCAAAAAGTATTGGAGGCACAAAATATTTTTCTGTCATTTGCGTTATTTGATTAAAATTGATAACAATGCAACGCGCTGTCATAGACAAGATAGAGTATCTCATACTGCTTGTTTCGGAGTTTGCTTCACGTAGTAATTTGTCCGAGGTTCAGGCCTATCGCTACCTGAGCCAGTATGGTGCGTTGGCGCTTTGCGAAAAGCATTACAACATCATGCACACTCTCTCGGTGGATGACAATATGCAGACTCTCCAATCCTATTGCCGTCGGAAAGGAGGTACACTATAATGCGACTCTATCACGGCTCTATTATCAGTATCGACAGTACGCATTCTGTACACTGCGTGCCATTGACAAACTCGTGAAGATATGAACGTGTCGCAGGTGGAATTCCAGAACATGAAAGAGGCCATCGTGAAGGACATGATATCCCGCTTGATGGAGGAACGTGGTTTGTCCATGCAGGATACACGGGAAAAGATAAAAAACGTTTTTGAGATATGAAGTTGAAAATTATTCTCACTTTTTTGCTGGCATTTGAGGGTGTCACCTTGTTTGCACAGCAAAATACCAATACTATCAAAGGTCGGGTAACAGATAACAATGAAAAGCCGGTGATGTTTGCAACCGTCTGTTTGCTAAATAACGAGAAGATTGTGGCGGGAGGTTTGTCAGACACTACGGGCTTTTTTTCCATAAGAGGACAATTCATCGGAGAATACCGTTTAAGAGTCAGCTCGGTGGGTTATGAAGACACAGCGATTACTATAAACTTGAAAAAAGGCCAGATTTTGGATTTGGGCCATATCGTACTTCCCTACAAGGCGATGCAGTTGAATGAAGTTGTGGTTACGGCTGAGGCAATGACCAAGACTGTGACTGCGGAACGGACAAGTATCAACCCAACCGCCACGATGGCGGCGGCCACCGGTTCGGTGCTCGAAGTGCTAAGAGGCTCATCTGCGGTTACCATTGACGGAGACGGACAGGTCTCTATCCGAGGTAATAGCAATGTGCTGATACTAGTGGATGGTGTACCTACAGCACTTGACGGGCTTGGGGGCATTCCTGCCGCCAATGTGCAGAGCATTGACATTGTGACAAGCCCCGATGCAAGATACGACTCGGAAGGTTCGGGTGGTGTTATCAACATCATATCGAAGAAGCAGATGCCGGAGGCTTTTACGGCAATGGCTTCTGCCAATTATGGCTTCACGCACTTCATGAATGGCAATGTGGCCATGAGCTACAACACTGGACGTTGGGGCTTCCGCATGAACTATAATGGCAAGATGGAGAACGATTTGATAGAAAGTGAACTGCACCGCCAACTCAAACAGACGGGCAGCATCCTTGACCAGTTCATTGAGGCCGAAAAGAGAACCACTGGACAAAATCTGGGATTGAATGTCAGCTACAAGGCGACGAAGAAGGATGTGCTGACAGTTGATGTAAAGGCGGGACTGCCAAGAATGAACAACCTACAAACGATGCACAACCTCTACACAAACGCAGGAGTGGAAAGTGACAAGCTCCGCCAGACCGACATCACTTTCAACCGAGAGATGATAGAAAGCTCATTGGGATACCGCCATATTTTCGAGCCTAATCGAAGAACATTGAGTATGTTGGCATCGTTTTCGGCTATCCGAGGCCACCGTCCCTCATATTATTACGAGCAAATAGCCAACTATGACACGCTTCTCATGGTGCAACGGTCTGAGTCGGGCGGACACCCTCGTATTGCCGCCTTTCAAATGGACTACATGACTCCTTGGGGCAAGGGTAATTTGGAAACAGGTTTGAAGATGACATACCGCCAAAATAACATCGACCATAAGATGTATGAACTTGACATGGCTACAGATACATGGCATCTATCCATTCCTTTGAGCAATGACTTGCGCCATCGTGAGTACATCCCTGCCGCTTACGCTATGTGGTCAGCGAAGTTTCAGGAGCGTCTATCGATGAAGGTTGGTTTGCGCATGGAGTATAGCCATGTGACTTTGCAAAATGACAAGGATCATCTTGACGAATTCTCCGATTATTGTTTTGTGGCACCTAACCTGATGCTGAGCTATAAGATTAGTGAACCGTGGCAGTTGTCGTTTGGACTTTCGCGTAGAATTACACGGCCTACCTATCCTCAGCTCAACCCTTATATCAATCTCATTGACAATCAAACATACGAAACAGGAAATGTGCGTCTTAATCCTGAGAAGGTGAATAAGATTGACCTCGGTTATTCGTTCACTGGCCAGTCGCTGAAGGTGAATGGGAATGCATATTTCAACTACACGCAGGACTACATTAACCAGATTGCTTATCTTGACAGCGTTACTCTTGTCATGACTTACATCAACAGTGACCACGACTTGAAGACTGGCATTGAGCACAACATCTACTGGAGTGTGGCTCGCTGGGTGGAAATCGACATGGGTGCAAATGTCTATTATTCTAATTCTCTTGCCGAATGGCAAGGCACTGCTATCAGCAACCAGGGATGGACGGCCAATGGAAATGCCTCAGTTAAGGTGATGCCGATGCGAGGTATGTCCATACAGGCACAATATTTTGTCACCACGCCACAATACTTCCCGCAGTTTACCACAAAGACCATCCACTATTGCAATCTGGGTATCCGCCAGCAATTGCCGAAGAGAGGCCTGACTTTTTCGGCTCTTGTCACGGACGTGTTCAACACACGACGTTGGGACATTTCGTCCGACAACCCTGTTTATTCGCTAGTCAACATGAGCATTAATCGCAGTCGCGTCTTCTGGTTGGGCATCAGTTGGAACTTCCATTCATATAAGCCTCTTGGAGGTCAGAAGAAGCAGGAAGAGGACAGAAGTGTCATTCGTATTGGAGAATAGAACGATATTCACTACCGCAAAGGATTTCGGCCTTTACAGAGGCATCGTTTTTGATGGATTACCGAGAAGGCGTTATGGAAATGAAATTCGATAGAACATTCCGTTGTTGTCTTAATGATAATTTGGGACGTTCTTGTGTGAAGAGTCGTAGAATTCGACGACGTAATAGAAACGTTTCAAGGAAGAACACATCCTACTTTTGAGTTTTTTTTCGGTTTCAGATAATAGTTGTATCTTTGCACTTTGAAAACAAACAATGATTGTTATGAAATAGACAATCTGGTAGTGTAGAATAAGGACATATTTGCTGAAAATATAATTTGAGAATCATGAAACATAATGCCTTTTAATTGTATTGGCAGAGTTGTTTTGTAGTATTGTTGCAGGGGATATTTGCTACACCGATTGTGAATAATGATATTTGGAATACGCAACGTCTAATACAAGTTGGGCGGTATTGAGGCAGCCTAAGAAATCCGCCGCTTACGCAATAAAACAGATTCAGTTCCGTTATAATAACAAATGTTGAACACATAAACACTTACGCAATATGGAAGCAACGGTAACAGGAACGACTGTATTCAACCCCATCCAACTATATCTGCTCAAACTGTTCTCGAAAATGGAGTCCGAGCAGGAACTTGAGGAGGTGAAACAGGTTTTGGCAGACTACTATTTCAAGAGGGTTGAGAAGCGAGCTGCTGAAATCAGCAAGGAAAAAGGCTGGACGCAGGAGACTCTAGATGCTATGGCCGACGGGCATTTCCGCACAACATATAAATAGTGCCGTTGATGAAGATAGTTCTCGACACTAACTGCCTTATACCTATCCTTGTGCCAGGATCGTTTGGTCATGACATCTGGCAAGCCTTCCGTCAGGGACGTTATACACTGTGTGTAAGCACTGAGATACTACTCGAATACGAGGAGATTCTTATGCGTATGACCGAAGACCGAGAATTTACATCGCTTGTTATCGAGGCCATCTCCAATGCTCCGAATGTCGAGCGTGTTACGCCTGCCTATCACTTCAATCTCATCACGGCTGACCCTGATGACAACAAGTTTGTAGATTGCGCCATTACGGCGGGTGCCACCTATATTGTTAGCAATGACCGCCACTTCAGTGAGCTTCAACGTTATGATTTCCCAAAGGTCGACGTGCGGACACTCGCAGAGTTCCTGAACATAGTAAGGAGTTTGTAAAAGAACTTGATGCAGATAATGCCGCCGCCGAATAGGTGGCGGTTTTTGTTTGGTGGAGGGAAGGCAATAATTTCGGGGGATTGGCGTTAATTATAGGAGAATTGTTAATGATAGATGACAGTATCTGATATATTAAACGCGCTGTTGGCAGTTATTAATGCCATGAGTCCTTATTTGCTGCTTGGCTTCCTCATCGCGGGGGTGCTACATGTGTTTGTGCCGAAAAGGTTTTACGTGCGGTATCTCTCGCGTGACAACAAGCTGTCGGTGCTGTGGGCGGCCTTGCTGGGTGTGCCGCTGCCGCTATGCTCGTGCGGTGTCATTCCCACTGCTGTCGGGCTGAAGAACGAGGGTGC
>DBXQ01000109.1:0-1226 GCA_002309955.1 Bacteroidales bacterium UBA1208 | reverse complement strand
AACCGGTTTACGAGTGTCGATGCTGCCATGACACCCTCAGAGAACAATTGCACCGTTGAACACGGCAACCGTCTGTGGCGTGTATTCAAATACGCCTACTTCGACATGATTCAAGACATCGGGCTTCGGCTTGCCATCGGTCTCTTGGTGGCCGCCCTTATCAATGTGGCCGTTCCTGATGAGTTTTTCCTCTCCTTTGGCAAGCAGCCGTTGCTTCAGATGCTGGTCATCCTCATTGTGGCTGTGCCGATGTACATTTGTTCCACTGGCAGCATCCCTGTGGCAGCTGCGTTGATGATGAAGGGTCTCTCGCCAGGAGCCGCACTTGTGATGCTGATGGCCGGTCCTGCGGTCAATATTGCCTCTATCCTTGTGGTTCGTAAGTCGATGGGTGGTCGCTTCACGTGGATATACTTGCTCACTATCGTAGGCTTCTCCGTTCTCTTCGGATTGCTGATAAACGCTTTTGGCATCAACGCCATTGGCATGTCCGAAGGTTGCGGTATGCACAGCGCTTGTTGCCCGTCGGAGGCAGCTTCGCCCAGCGTCTTCCAAATGATATGTTCGTCACTATTAGTATTGTTCATCATAATAGCACTTACTATGAAATTTCTCAGTAAATTCAAGAAACAAGAAGTTGTAGCCGGGACGGTGGTCTATGCCGTCGAAGGTATGCACTGCAATCATTGCAAAGCCGCCTGTGAACAAGCTGTCGGCAAAGTGAAAGGCGTCGATACCTGCGAGGCCACCCCTGCAGCCAACACCCTCGTTGTCACGGGCACCGCTACCGAGTCCGACATTCGCGCTG
The DNA here is from genome assembly GCA_002309955.1 of Bacteroidales bacterium UBA1208. Classification (GTDB taxonomy): domain Bacteria; phylum Bacteroidota; class Bacteroidia; order Bacteroidales; family P3; genus Colimorpha. The sequence goes on along the minus strand of DBXQ01000109.1, from coordinate 418 downwards.
CCGTTGAGCAGGCAGGGTTCGAGTTCAAAGGTACGAAATAAGATGTAATGAAAAGCTCATTTATATAAATGGGGATTTACGCTATGAAGAACCAACAGAAGAAACAGAAGTCGCCGAGGAGGTGGGTTGTCACTATCGGGTCGCTGCGGTTTGAGGCGCGGGGAGTGCGGTATGGGGCAAAGAGGCGGGCGAAGGAAGAGGCGGAGAATCTGTTTTATTTGGCGTATTGGGATGAGGAGCATCCGGAGCGGCAGGTAGAGCTTTTCAGCGAGTCGTTGGCGTTGAATCCGCAGGACGGCATTGTGTATCTGAACCGAGGCCTTGCCTACGATGCATTGGGTGATATGGAGCGGGCGTTGGCGGACTTCGAGCAGGCGATACGGCTGTGTCCCAAACGGGCGGAGGCATATAACAATCG
>DBXQ01000063.1:20282-20661 GCA_002309955.1 Bacteroidales bacterium UBA1208 | reverse complement strand
TGCCCGTTCAACAAAGACGGCTACCGCTACGAGACCATCGGCCTCAGTGCCGTGCATCCCTATCATCATACCCACTGGACCGCCAACAACGGCAACATGCTCGTTCTCGGTCTCACCTGGCAGATGGACTTCGGCCGCAAATTCCACAAAGGGGAGAAAACCCTCCAGAACGGCGGCTACGACAACGGCATGGTGAAATAAGAGTTTCTATTTGTATTATGATTGTTTAGCAGTTGTTTTTTTCAACGCACGCCATTTCCCGCCAATCCTTCCCAACCTGTATCCAAGTCCTTTTCGCATTGTGCTTGGTTCGCTCGTTCATCCACCCCACTTCCTCCCTTCTTCCTCAGTTCTCCTTTTGTGGAGGAAGAACGATGGG
>DBXQ01000063.1:20020-20231 GCA_002309955.1 Bacteroidales bacterium UBA1208 | reverse complement strand
GGAAACAGAATAAAACGGTTATTATCGGTCTTTCCGTTTCACATATCTCCGCTTTGCGCTTGAACGGCCTTCGCCGAAGGCCTATTTAGCCTAATGGCTTATTTGGGTTTAATGTGCAGATGGGACCTTTGTTAACACATTGGTATATTAAAATATTGATATAATAATAGAAGTTTCCTGTTAATGATTGGATTTTTTTTTGTATCTTTGC
>DBXQ01000063.1:0-19903 GCA_002309955.1 Bacteroidales bacterium UBA1208 | reverse complement strand
TGGAACGATTGGAAATGGCAGGTGAAGAACCGCATTGAGACTTACGAACAGCTGAGTCAGTATTTTACTTTCGACCCCGAGGAGGCCAAGGGCATTAAAAAGGCTTTGGCCAAGTTCCGTATGGCAATTACTCCATATTATTTGAGTCTTATCGACCCGAACGATCCCTACGACCCCATCCGTCGCCAGTGCATCCCGCAGGGTGCTGAGTGCAACATCGCCCCCGCTGATTTGAACGACCCGCTGCATGAGGATGAGGATTCGCCCGCTCCCGGACTGACTCACCGCTACCCGGATCGTGTGTTGTTCCTTATCACCGACATGTGCTCAATGTACTGCCGCCACTGCACCCGTCGTCGTTTTGCAGGGCAGAAAGATGACGAGTCGCCCCAAGACCGTATTGAGAAGTGCCTTGAGTATATTGAGAAGACCCCCGAGGTGCGTGACGTTTTGCTGTCGGGTGGCGATGCCTTGATGGTAAGCGACAAGAAACTGGAGTATATCATATCTCGTCTCCGTGCCATTCCGCATGTGGAAATTGTACGTATCGGCAGCCGTACCCCTGTGGTCTGCCCCCAGCGCATTACCGACGACCTCTGCAACATGCTGAAGAAGTACCACCCCATTTGGCTGAACACTCACTTCAACCACCCCAACGAGATGACTCCCGAGGCACAGGCAGCTGTGGCCAAATTGGCTGATGCCGGTATTCCTTTGGGCAACCAGACTGTGCTGCTGCGCGGTGTGAACGACTGTGTCCACGTTATGAAGAAACTGATGCACGAGTTGGTGAGGAACCGTGTGCGTCCGTATTATATCTATCAGTGCGATTTGAGCATGGGTCTGGAGCATTTCCGTACTCCGGTGAGCAAGGGTATCGAGATAATCGAGAATTTGCGCGGACATACCAGCGGATATGCTGTTCCTACTTTTGTGGTTGACGCTCCCGGTGGCGGCGGCAAAACGCCTGTTATGCCCACCTATGTCATTTCGCAGAGTCCCAATAAGGTTATTCTGCGTAATTTCGAGGGCGTTATTACTACCTACACCGAACCCCGCGAATATCATGAGGAATGCCATTGCGAGGCATGCCAAGCTCAGCGCAAGGTGGACGAAGGGGTGGCTTCGTTGCTCGAGACCGACCGCATGTCGCTTGAGCCGAAACATCTGATGCGTCACGAACGCAATAAGAAGCGCGGGAATAACTAATTGAAAGTGGAAGGTAAAAACTAAAAACTAAAAAGAGGATAACCTGTTTTAGTTTTTAGTTTTTACCTTTTTGTTTATTTTGTCCGTGATGAAGAAGGCTGTTGCACTGTTGCTGTTTATTGTCACTGTTGCTGTAACCCGTGCACAGGTGGCGGGTATGTCGGCATTGTCGGTGCTTGACATGCCGGTCTCTACCCGGGCAGCGGGTGTGGGATTTGACTACCTCGCGGTGGGCGGTGGAGACATAAGTATGTGCCTTGGCAATCCGTCGTTGATATCGGAGAGTTTGTCGGGACAGGTGGCGTTGGGCTATGTCAATCTGTTTGGGCAAGCCCATTTCGGGTCGGTTGCGGTAGGCAGGCATTTCAACAGCATTGGCAACTTTGCTTTCGGTCTACAATATGCCAGTTATGGGCGTTTTGAAGGGTATGACGAGAACGACCAGTATACAGGCTCTTTTTCGGTGGCAGACTATGTGCTTACGATAGGCTGGGGTCGCAGGGTGGATGAAAATGTGTATATCGGTGCCAGTTTGAAACCGGTGTTGTCCCACTATGAGTCGTATACGGCTTTTGCGCTGGCTTTTGACTTGGCAGCCACTTATCTTTCGTCAGACAGTTCCTTCTGTGCCACTATGATGGGGCGCAATATCGGGGCTCAGATTGCCACGTTTGACGGCCACACGGAGAGTCTGCCGTTTAAATTGTCGGTAGTCGGGTCCTACCGATTGCAGGATGCACCGTTTAGGCTCATGTTTGCATTGAACGAGTTGCAGACATGGGATTTGAGGTATGAAGACCCGCTCAACCCCTCTTCGATACGCGACCCGTTTACGGGTGAGGTGACGAGAAAGTCGGGTGTGGAGAATTTTTTTGACAATGTAGGGAGACATTTGTCGGTTGGAGTGGAGTTGACACTGAAGGGAGCTTTGTTTTTGCGGTTAGGCTACAGCTATCGCCAAATGGTTGAAATGAAGGCGGCCGACCGCTTTAATACATCGGGATTTTCGTTCGGAATCGGTTTCAAGGCAAAGCGTTTCGAGGTCAGCTATGCCCGCAATAATTATCATATATCGCAGGCTCCTAATTTTATTTCCGTCGTCTTTGACTTATAATACCTGAAGTTTGACAAGTGGCTAAAGGGTTAAAGGCGAGATTCTTTGCCTTTTTAGCGTGTTTTAAAAAGTCCGAAGGGCTGAGAGATAATAGGCGGGGGTGCAGCCCCCGTACTTATGGACGATAAAACAAAGCCCTGAAGGGGCGACAGACAGTTGGCATCATACGGTGTGTGGGTACCTCTTCAGGGTTCGCTTTTACTACCATTCATACAGGGGTTTGCACCCCTGTCTGTGTTCTATCGTCCCCCTCGGGGACTTTTGAGACCCCCTTGTCGAGACCATGTACATCTCGAACTATATTAAAAAGAACTTGTCAAACTTTAGTATTACAAAAAAAAGTTGTATCTTTGCATCTTGAAGTGTCGGGCGGCATAGGAACTCCGTTTTTGTCGTGATGCCTGTAACTTATTGATTTATTTTTAAGAAAGCCGATTATGCCACAAGTAGTAATAAGCAATCAGAGCAATCCTTATCTCAATATTGCTGTTGAGAATTATTTATTTTCTCAACCGGCAGGAGAGGAGATGACTATGTACTTGTGGCGCAACCGTCGCACGGTGGTGATAGGGCAGAATCAGAATCCTTATGCCGAATGCGACGTGGAACAGTTGGAGGCTGATGGCGGTTTCCTGATGCGCCGGAGCACTGGAGGCGGGGCGGTCTATCATGATTTGGGCAATTTGAATTTCTCCTTTATTGTCCCTAACGGTCTTTACGACACGATGCGCCAGTTGCGAGTGATGCAGCGGGCTGTGGCATGCTATGGTTTAAAAACCGAGGTGAGCGGGAGGAACGATGTGCTCTGTGACGGCCGTAAGTTTTCGGGCAACGCTTTTGCCCGTGGAATCCACAACAGGTTGCATCATGGCACAATCCTTATTCGCACCGATGTGGACGAGTTGCAGCGCTACCTTAAGCCCAAGCCTGCCAAGTTGCAGAAACACGGTGTGGCCTCGGTACAAAGCCGAATAGTGAACCTTTCGGAATTGGTGCCGGGAATCACTGCCGAGGAGCTTATCCCCCATATGGTGGAGGCTTTCGAACAGGAGTATGGTTCCGCTCGAAGTCTTGACTTTGGGCAATTGTCCAAACTTGAACAAGTGAAAGCCTTGCGCGACAAGTTTGGTAGTGAAGAGTGGAAATACAGCCGTTGGAAAGAGTTTCGTATGCAGCGTTCCGCACATTTTGACTGGGGGGAGGTACAGGTGGATTTTTCTGTGGATCAGTCGGCAATGGTCATCGCTGATGTGCAAATAGCTTCCGATTCTCTGTTCCCCGATGCAATCGAGGAGGCGAAACGGTGTCTAAAAGGAGCTTCCACACTTGAACCTCCCATGGTGGCAGGTTGCGAGCATCCTGAAATATTGTCGGATATAATCAATTTGATATATGAGAAAGTTTAGGTTCATAGTCTTTATATTAACCCTTGGGTGGCTGCCCCTGTGTGCACAAGTGTCGGACGAGGAATCGTTGGATGATGTGATACTTTTGTTTAAGACCATCCAGTCGAAGATACCTTATTACGACGAGGCCAATCGTTTGTCGATTGTAGGGGTGAACATGAATCCGGACAACCGTTTTCTGCGGGTGGAGCTGGCTCTGCCGAAAGGGGAGCAGGTGCGCGATGCCGATTGGTATTTGAACTACATGTTGCATAATGAGAAATGGGACATGTCGCCACTGTTGAAACACTCTTATGATTTGCGGCTACTCGTAAAGCTGCCCAAAAAGGAAGAGGACAACTCGGGAGGGGCAGCATTCAATTTCCATCCCGAAGATCTTGCTGCGGCCTTTGCCCCGCCGCTTGAGGTGCAGGCACGCACCTTCGCTGCCAGTCTGGCACGTCGGGTAAACAGCACATTGCCCCATGCCACAGGAGAAGGAGAGACCATGGTGGAATGCCGCTACGATGAGGCAAAGCGGGTGATGACAACAGTGTACGAATACCGGCAGGATCATTGGCTCGAAGTGAGACAATATGTGATGGATAATATGGACTGGGTGCGCAAGGATCGCGCCGCTGCCTTGGTAATGGATACAGCCAATCATTTGGCTTTTGTCTCCTATAAAGGTGATATAACGTTGCGTCATGTGTACCGTGACGAGCGTCACACCGACTCGGTGGAAATGACGATAGCCCCCTGGATGTGGAAAACCGTCTATGAACGCGGGGCAAAGTTGAACGACAATTTTTCTCAAATACAAATGATTGCCGACGAGATGAATGGCCTGTGCCCTTCAAGGGTTGACGACCACACTGTACTGAACAGCTGTGTCTTCGACACGGCAGCGCGGCAACTCATATACACTTATAAACTGAGCAACTCATCCATGCGTTCACTCCAACGCGACAAGCGACAGCGTGAACAGCTTGCCTACGCCATCAAGCAGGCTTACATCTCGGGCGAAGGCCGCAGGTTGGCCACTCATCTTGTTGAAGCGGATGTCAGTGTGGCGTACCACTATCTTTCAGACAGTACCGATAGTCCCGTCAGTATCCTTGTGACCCCCTCCGAATTGAAACAAATATTATCAACCCAACAATAATACACACCAATATGAAAAGTATAGCAATCCTTACAGGCGGTGGTCCCGCACCCGGAATGAACACAGTGGTGGCCTCAGTGGCCAAGACCTTTCTTCGCGACGGTTACCGAGTCATCGGCCTTCATGGAGGATACAGCGCCCTCTTTACAGAGAATCCCCGCATGCAAGACCTCGACTTCCTTACAGCCGACGAAATCTTCAACAAGGGTGGCAGCATCCTTAAAATGAGTCGTTTCAAACCTACCGACGAGGACTTTGAAAAGCGTTTCAACCTCCCCTTCTTCAAAGACAACGAGGTGCAACTCCTTGTCACCGTCGGCGGCGACGACACTGCATCCACCGCAAACCGCATTGCCAAGTTCTTGGAAAGCAAACATTATCCTATCGCCAACATACATGTCCCCAAGACCATTGACAACGACCTGCCTTTGCCAAACGGCTCGCCCACATTCGGCTACAATAGCGCCAAAGCGCAGGGAACCGTGATCTGTACAGCCGTCATGGAGGATGCCCGTACCTCAGAGAACTGGTTCGTGGTTTCGGCCATGGGGCGCTCGGCTGGACATCTGGCCCTCGGCATAGCCGGAGCCTGCCATTATCCCATGGTGGTCATCCCCGAATTCTTCAACAAGACCGAAATCACCGTCGACAAAATTATCAACCTGGTGGTGTCCTGCATCGTCAAGCGTAAGATTATGGGAATCAACTATGGCTGCGCCATGATATCCGAAGGCGTGTTCCACAGCCTTTCCGACGAGGAAATCAAAAACTCCGGTATCCATTTCAGCTACGACGACCACGGCCATCCCGAACTGGGCAAAGTCTCAAAAGCCCATATCTTTAACGACCTTCTCGAACGCAAAGTGAAGCAGCTTGGACTCAAAGTAAAGAGCCGCCCAGTGGAAGTAGGCTACGAAATCCGTTGCCATACCCCGATAGCCTTCGACCTCACCTACTGCTCCCTTATGGGCATGGGCGTCCATACGCTCTTCAACCAGGGATGCACAGGCTGCATGGTCTATTCCGACCATCAGGGCAACGTTTCGCCACTTTATCTTAAGGATCTTCAAGACCCCGCCACGGGTAAGATTCCTCCGCGTCGGGTCAACGTCAACACAAACAAAGTCCAGTCATACATCAACGACATCATGGACTACATCACCCCTGACGACTACGAGGCTGCCAAGAAATACCTTCCCAACCCGGAAGAGTATGACTTCAAGAAGATTCTCAATTGGTAAAATTGCTTGAATGCCTGAATGTGCAAATGCCTGAATTAATGCCTGATGCCTGACAAACAATCAGACAATCAAGCAATCAATAATCACTCAAACAATCAGACAATCAAGACACATAAAGTTGAATTGTTGTGAAAAGGATACTTCTTTTACTATTTGTTCTAATGCTTGCTGTCCTACCGACCCAAGGACAGACAAAAAAACAGCTCGAGCGCGACAAAGAGCGCATTGAGAAAGAGATAGCACGCCTTACGGGCGAATTGGGCAAAGCCCGCAAAGACGCCCGAAACCGCACGCGCCAAATCAAACTCATCAACCAGCGCATAGACGAGCGCAACCGGCTCATCAACAATATCAACAGTCAAATGACCCATCTGGATCGGCAAATCACCCGCACCGAGGATTCGTTGCGGGTGGTTCGCGGCCAGATTGACAGTATGAAGTCTGAGTATGCCAAAATAGTACGCACCCTCTACGGTCTGCGGGGCAACGTGAGCGCCACAGCACTACTCTTCGACAACACGACTTACAACTACTCTTACCTCAAGATGAAATATTTCAAAGAGTACTCGCGTTACCGTCGGCACCAAGCGGCTGCCATCCAGCGCAGGGAACAGCTCTTCACCTCGCTTGATCTTGACCTCCAACGTCAACGCAAAGAGAAAAGCTCGCTTTTGGCACAGGAACGCAAGCAGAAACAGGCTTTGACCCGCGAACAGCAGCAGCATCAAAAAGGTCTGACAAAGAGTCAGCAAACCGAGCGCAGCCTGCAGCAGCAAATTGACAAGAAAGAACAGCAGAAACGGCAACTGCAACAACAGATACAGCGGCTTGTCGAAGCCGAAGTGGCAAAAAGCTCCTCTACCAACACCGCCAAAAGCGGTGGCAAGACAACACCCTCGGGCGGCGACGCCCTCACATCCGACTTTGCCCAAAACAAAGGACGTATGCCGTGGCCTGTACACTATAAATCCGTGGCTCGTGAATACGGACTCTACACTCGTGCCTCCGGTGGTCAGAACCGTAATCTCGGCATAGACCTCAATTGTACCCCTGGCACGAATGTCCGTGCCGTTGCAGCCGGTGTTGTGGCACGCATATTTGAAGCCCCCGATGGCAGTAACGGCATCATCATCAAACATGGCCAGTACTTGACCGTATACGTTGGGTTGGGAGCAGTGAATGTCCGTGCAGGTGCTAAAGTGTCAGCAGGCCAGAGCCTCGGAACAGTGTACCAGTCCGATGAGACCACCTCACAGTTCAGTTTCCAGATATGGTACGGCAAAGATCCCCTCAACCCCCGTCACTGGCTGAATTAGCGGGGTAGGTTTTTCACTTGTTCCAGTATGCTTTGGGATGGATTGCCATAGGCAGTATCTCCCCAAAATTTATCTATTAGGCTTATTCTTTCGGCAGAACTGAGCTGATAGTCGTGCTGTTCGATGCAGATCATAAGTTCGGTGAAAGTGTGAACACGTTTCCCCACCACATTCTCGTCGTATGGGTAGAAGAAATCTCTCATTGCCACATACTCTTGATAGTCGTAAATGTATAGGATAACATCCTTATCGGGCATCAACAGATAGTCGTAGATGATAGAAGAATAGTCTGTAATCAAGACATTAGTGTACGGCAATATTGGGTAGATGTCGTCTTTCCCATCAAAGAAACAGATGTTCGAATAGGCGATGTCGTTTAATGAGGCTGAAACATTGGCATGGGGTTTGAGAATAAGCAGCTCATTGTGTTTCGCCAAAACCTCATTAAGGGCGTGTAAGTCCATGTTCTCTACAAAGAGCGAGCGTTGGGAGTCGCGCCAAGTAGGCATGTAGACCAGCACCTGATTATATTGCTTAAAGCTCTTTATAAGTTCTAAAGAAGATACTGGTTCATATTTCTCTAAGAAATGCATTCGTTCTTTATCATCGGCTAAAAGGATAGTGTTCCGGGGGTAGCCGGTCATTAGGCAGCGGTTTTCTGTTATGTGGAAGGATGTAGAGAAAAAATGGTTTTGGAATGGAGACGACGAAATTACATAGTTTGGTTTTCGAAATGACTCTGGGTGAAAAAAGACCTCCTTCCAGTCCTTTTTTTGATAGCGCAATGCCAATGGCCCCGTGGTGATATTGTATTCTATACGCTTAATTCCAACACCGTGCCATAGATTAATGCAGACGGCACCTCCCGACAAACAAAACATGATGTCGGAAGTATATGCGTTATAAAACCAGTATCGAGAAGTAAGTGCGTGCCATATACCTTTGGGAGAGTATGTGCAATAAGCCTTCAGCCCCATGCTGCGCACCTGCTCTACCGTATGCTTGTCAAGGGACAGCCAAACGGCATCAATATCCCTGTGGTGAAGACAAGTATAGATAAACAAATATTTTGCATTGTCGTTAAACGAACCTCTGAAACTGCCAAAAGCATATTTTTTAGAATTGCGTACAAACAAAAAAGAGAGGGGATAAACAATGTAGCATATTGTATAAACAATAAACCTACCCGCTTCTTTGCATATTGAAATAAGAAGATTCTTCATGTTGTTAACGTATTAATGTCACTGTTCCAGCCTTTTTTTGTATTTCATTCGGATAGTATATGCTGTGATAATAGATAAGATAAGTATAAGTTCCAATAGGACATTTCATGTTGTGGAAAGTACCGTCCCAGGAATCGTCTATATTGCGGCTATGGAATATTTTCTGACCCCAGCGATTGAAAATAAACATTTCGAATTCTTGAATCCCGACACCAATTGCCTTGAACTGGTTGTTGGAAGACATCTCCGGTGTGAATACATTGGGAAGCCAAAGAGCCTCCTTTGCCTCAGGCGACCGATGGTCAAGCGCAATACTGCTATTGTTGCTGCATTCATATAAGTTATTGTAAGCAGCAGTGATGGTATATGATGTTTTCTCCGACGGACAGACATGAATGCTGTGATTGTTCTCCTGTCCTGTTAGGGTTGGATCTGTTGGGTCGGAGGTCCAGTTTACAAATGTTGCATCTGTGAGAGCGGTGATTAGGTAACAGCTGTCATTCTCAAACTCAGAAGTGAGGTCAATGGTGGGTGGATTCAATTGGGTGAGGTGGAGGTAGGCCACATAAGTGGTGTCGGTTCGTCTATATACGAATTCTCCCTCCTCACGAGTATCGTCTGGTGACAAGAAAAATCCGTAGTTATGGTATTCTGTACCAGTACATACGCTGTCGTAAAAATGCTCCCTGACGGTATCATCATATACAATCAGCGTGTAGAAAATCACACTGTCGCATCCTTCACGCGTAAACAATCCTATTCGGTCGTCATGGACTGAATCGTTGTAAACCCGTCCAGCGTATGTCCAGGGAAGCATGCTGAGACTGATTGTGTCGGAATCGTATATGGTGAAAGTGGGGAAAACCCTCACAAAAGCATCAAATTCTTTTATTGCTCTGACCTCTTGGCAGGTCGATTCTTCCGAGAAAACCACTCTCACATGAATCCTCCGTAGCCCTGTGTCAGCTGTGTTCAAATGCAGAGGTATCTCATTGTCGTAGGTTTGGTCGTTGACAGTCCAAGTGCAGGAAACAATATTGTAGTGGCTTGAAACGGAGAGTATACATGGGTGTCCTGAGCAGATATGTACCGTATCACCTACTGCATAAGGATCCCCGTTTACACTGAGAACTGCAGAGGGCACAAAGTTCATACAAGAGCCGACAGAATAACCGTAGCTTTCATGGCTACCAATACCAAAGGCGTAAGCAAGGAACCCTTTGTTTCCCAAAGTCTTGATTGTGTGCGAACCTTGGTTAAGAGACAACCTTGCCGTCTGGTATTGACTGTTTCCTGGAACCGTGTGGAACGTCACGGGATTGTTGTCGAGACGTATGTTGCTGCTTTCGGAGGCTTCCGTCACAATATTCACATAGTGAGTGTTGGTGTATGAGGTGGAATAGGTGCCGAAAGTAATGTCCTCTACCATCTGTTCTATAGGGTTAATCACCACCATGCTGGGGTCTCCGTCATAGTCTCCGGCACTGCCCATAAACAGATATACACAGGCGGGAGTTGAAGTCTCAATATATGCTGTGCTTGTTGAACTTGACAGGGTGAAGTCGTATATCTGACCCGCATTCAGTGTCTGGACCAATATTCCGTCCCTATAAATGTGGCAATTATTGTCCAATGGCATTACCCTTACATGGTCGTCAAACATGGTTTCTGTCCCAGCCACCACAAACCGCCTTCCCCAATAACTGGTGGGCATGCACTGGTCAAAGATATGGTCGCACGAAGGGGTGCTCAATGAATGCGGCACATAGGCACAAAAATGCCCCGAGTACACCGCAATTTTTTTGCAGTCGCGGGCAGAGACGGTGGTGCCTGTCAAATCGGCATCGGGAACATTGGTGGCTCCTCGCAGCTGGTATGCATCTCCCTGGTTCAAAGTGACGGTATGTATCGACCCTGCTGGGAAACCATTCATAGTAGGAGCCGTTAGGGCCATGTCCACCACGGTGCTGTCCTCTGTGGCCACAATCACCAACTCGCTTCTATAGTCGGTACCCTGTTTCGATGGATAGCATTGCACCATGTAGTCCGACCCCAGCGATTCTGTCGGCAAGGCGTTTGTAATGTCCAGATTATTATGCCCCAGCATTATTAAATATAAAGATATGGTGTCGGTTGAAGTTACATGCAGAGCAGTAGGGGTTATGCTTCCCGACGCTGATGTGCATCCTGTGTTGAAAGGAATACTCACGTTGGTCACCATTCCGGGAGTGACGCTGAAAGATGTAGACCATGCAGTATTTGGGTTCGTCATGGTAACAGTACATGCCCGTGGCCCAGAAGCAAATGCGTGCAGCGTGACGCTATATTGTGGCGCATAGTAATCGTATGTGAAATACAAATAAGACACCCAGAAGTCAGTTCCCATAGTTGTATGCACTTGACCTTTTACGCCGATACCGATTAATAAGAGCAAAATAAAAATAGTCTTTTTTCTCATCATTGTAGGTTTTAGGAGTTTATAACGAATAGCTGCTGTCAGTTCAAGTGCATATGGATTACCTTAGGTCGTTGGCGAAGGTTATTTTGCGGTTCTGTTCTTCGCCGGGGATGATGATTATCTTGGTGCCGGGGAGGTAGCGGCGGACTATACCGCAGTCGTCTGTGGCGTGGAATTGGGGGTCTTGCAGGGCGCATTGGTAGGCGTCGCGTATCAGGGGCAGACGGAAAGCCTGCGGGGTCTGGGCGCGCCACATGGTGCGGCGTTCAGGTATGCGGGCTATGAATTTGCTCAAGTCGCGGTCGAAGTCCTGCCGCACTTCCCACACCGTGTCGGTTGAGGGAATACCCACTGCCACGGCCTCATGATTCTTCAGTGCCTCAGTCACCCGTGCAATCACCTCTTGGCTTACCCATGGGCGGGCGGCATCGTGCAACAGCAGATTGGTGTCGTCGGGATAATCGAGATGGGCCGCTATGGCGTTGAGACTCGACATGTACCGTTCGTCGCCGCCCTGTATGATGCGTTTCACCTTGTGCCAATCGTTGCGTTGTGCCAAATGGCGCATGTACTCTTCCCATCCGGGATGCACCACGATGGTGATTTCATCCACCGAGGGAGCTGCCTCGAAAGCCTTTACCGTGTGTTCAATCACCGTCTCGGCCTGCAGCGATTGGTCGGCTGGGTTGATAGGGAGAAACTGCTTGGGTCTGTCGGCACCCATTCGCGAACCCGTGCCGCCTGCCAATATGATTGCTACATTGGTCATGACGCAAAGGGTGTTAAATGTCTTGCACTAAGCGGACAGAGAGACCTTGTGACCGTGGTGCCGGTTTTATCTGTGGTAGATACTGGTCAACAAGTAGATACAAAGCCTGTCCCTCTTGTTTTGGATGGGGGGTCGATGTCCAGTAGTGGCACGCTCCTGCGCTGCCTTGAGTTTGTGTCCCGGCGCGACGTGTCTCGGCGGGGAGGAACACTGCTCCCGCGGCTTCCAGCACCTTCCACCGCTCGGTGTTGTAGGCATTTGTGCCTTCCTCTTTGGGACCGGTGCGCATGTAGATGCCTTTGGGACGCTGCCAGTTGTCGGGCAACAGTATCAGGCCATACTGCCCGCACACATAGGCAAGGGCATAGAGCCGGCGGGCGTGGGGTCTGCGGCTCAACAGGTATGTCCACTCGTCAAGACTCAGTGTGCGCCACTGCCGTCCCTCGCCAGTGGGCAGTCCGCAGAAGAGCCCCCAGTCGACAAAGGCATACTCGTTGTCGCGGTCGGAATAGTTGTTCGGGGCCAAGGCCGTGCCCCAGCCGAAGAGGTCGATCCATCCTCTGTATTTGGAGTACGAGTAGCTCTCCTGCCAGCCGATGGTCTCGGTCTGCGCCGAAGCAAAACGCCACAGGTGCGTCTGCGGTTGGTACTGAAGATTTCCCGGGGCAAAACGTACGCGGGTGTTGGCGCTCACCGAGAAGTAGTGCGAGACGCTCTGCGTGCTGTCGGGCAACGCTGTTTGTGCCGACGACGACAGGCCGACAGCCATCATGATGTATGCGATAAGACGTTTCATAATCGGTAATCTAAGGGTTATTTGCTGCGGGCAATCAGGTATTGGGCCGTGCAGAAAAGGGTGGCGGCTACCAGTGCGACGACGGCTTGTGTGGCGATGGGAGTGGTCACCAGGGCATCGGGAGCTATTACAAGAGCCTTGAGGGCGTAATAGACACCTTTTCCGCAAAGCATAGCGGCAACAATAGCTACGAAAGAAGCCCATGGGCGTGCGGCAGCTGCTTTCCACATGCGTTGCAGGGCGGTGTATGCGCCCACAATGGTGAGCAACTCGGCGGCCATGCAGAGTGCCTTGAGCGGTGTGGGCATACCCACTGCCAGCATGGAGACGACAGGCAGCAGCACTGCCAGCAGGAAGGCGTTGGTGCGGCTGCGCACAGCTATCATTCCGGTCAATAGCACCAACAGCATGGGGTTAAGCTTGTAGAGGGGCAATGCCGTGATGTGCGACAGTGTGGGGATGAGACAGGCTGCAGCTACCAGTGCAGCGTCGATAATCGCAGTACGGGCGATTGTTGATTTTTTGCTGAGGACAGTATTCATGGTTCTCTGTTTTTGGGTTTGTTGTTCTTTGTCTGGATGTAGGCGGGGTTGGTGCCGTTGCGGATTTCGTTGTGCAACTCCCGCTCCGTTTAGGTGTTTTGCCGATGGGTTATTTGTTTGTCGTTTAATGTATTGTGTCGTTGGCCGTGGGGTTCGCCCACGGGTATGTTAAAATGCAAAGTTACATTTTTTTTTCGGAGTATCATGTTTTTTTCTTCGTCGGGACGATTAGCGTACCTGTGTGCAGGCGTATGGAGCAGGGGAGAGGTGCAGCGGCAGCGGTGTGTGACAAGGAGGAACAGTATCGCGACGGATTGTTGTTGTTTGTTTTTTTTTTCGTATCTTTGCATTTTGGCTTGTGCCGATGTCCGGGATTCGGAACATGGCAGGCTGAATGCATTAACAATTAGTATATGAAAAAGTTATTGAGAATTATCGGGATTGTTTTGGCATCGCTGGCGGCGTTGCTTATCCTGATGTTTTTGTGCGGGACGCTGTTCGGCGGATGTGCCGCACGCAATTATGTGAACAATCACGGCGAGGATTTGCTTGGTCGGAAGGTGAATGTCGACGGTGTGGGTGTGAATCTTTTCACCGGCCATGTAAGGGTAAAGGGGCTTACCGTGTATGAGGATGACGGTGAGAGCACCTTTGCGGGATTCGACACCCTTGATGTGGGGGTGAGCCTGCTGCGGATGCTTGGCAAGACGGTGTATGTGCGCCATCTTACCCTTGCCGGACTCGATGTGGAGGTGCTGCATGACGGCAACAGGTTTAATTTCTCCAGCATTATAGAGCATTTCCAGCAGGATTCGACCGAGGTGGACGAGCCTGAGGACACTGTGCCGAGCAGTTGGGTGGTGAGCCTGCACGATATGCACATTGTGCGCGGCAGACTCAACTACACCGATGTGCAGCGGCAGAGCCATTGGGGCATGAATGATTTGAATCTGGCAGTGCCCGACTTCACTATCGGTGGGAGCGAGAACACCGACGCCGGACTGGCGTTAGCCTTCGACGATGGGGGTCGTCTGAGTGTGAAGGCGGCAATGAATCCCGCCAACAACTATTTCGATGTGACGGTAGGGTTGGAGGGGTTCGCCCTCGACCAGGTGCGTCCTTATGTGATGAACGTGGCGAATGTGGACCAGCTGCGCGGCCATCTCGACGTAGAAGCCCAGGCAATGGGGATACTGGACAGCCTGATGGACATGAACCTGAATGTGAAGGCCAACCTCAACGGTGTTGAACTGAGCGACAAGGAGCTGGGAACGGTGGCCAAACTGCACCATCTGGGCATTGATGCCAGGCAGATAATCCCGGGCAAGAATGTGTATGATATCAACCGGATTGAAATCGAGGGCTTGAAAATGCGCTACGAGCTCTTCATCGACAGCACCAATACCCTGTCGCGTCTGTTGGCTACCCAGCCCGTTGCCGACTCCGCTGGGGTTGCCGACAAAGAACCCGCCGCCGACACAGTGCAGCCTGCTCCGGCAGCGGCTCCGTCGCCCTTGCGGCTCCGCGTGGGGGTGTTGGATGTGAAAGGGGTGGACTTCACCTTTGTCGACAACACGTTGCCAGACAAGTTCGAGTTCCCCGTTACGGATTTGAACCTGAAGGCCACCAATCTCACAACGGCCGGGAATAACAACGCCCGCATGCTTGCCACGCTCCCCAATGGCGGCAAGGCCATGGTGGACTGGGAGGGAAATATATCAGACTGGAAACTGAACCAGCGGCTGCGTCTGAGCATCAAAAATTTCAGACTGACGGAACTGAATCCTTACATGGTGGCTTATTTCGGCATGCCGTTCAGCGAGGGCGTCTTCAGTTTCACAAGTCTTAACACTATCAGAAACAGTCAGCTGAAGGGTGATAATCGTATCGACATTTTCAAACCCAACCTCGGGGAGAAGCGTGAGGACGTGAAACCCCAGCTGCACCTGCCTTTGAGGGCTGCATTGTATATCCTGAAGGACAAGGACGAGAAGGTGATGCTGCCCGTGCCTGTAAGCGGCAACATCGACAACCCGAAGTTCAACTATATGAAGTTGGTGTGGAAGACGTTGGGCAATCTGATTGTGAAAGTCGTCACCTCCCCGGCCCGGGCTTTTGACAGCCTCGCAGTGGACGACCAAGGGAATATGTTCATTGCTGTCGACCCGAAAGAACATGATTTCACCTCGGAACAGTTCTACCAGATCGACAAGGTGGCCAATCTGGCCAAGATGGACGAGAACGTGGTGCTGACCCTCACATTGGTCACCCGTCCCGGTGTCAGCGACAAGGAAGCCGGGAACCACGAGCGCCGTAACAAGATTCTGCGTCACCACCTGAAGGAACTGGGCGTGTCGGAAAAGCAGTTCACCATTACCGCCGCGCAGCCTGACAGGGGGGTGAAACAGGAGGGGTATATTGTGGAAATCAAGAATTGACTGAAGCCATGAAGCAGTTTTGTCTCGTTATTATGGCAATGATGCTGTTTGCCGCGGCGGGTGCCCAGAAATTGGATTCCCGCCAGATGGAGGAGAATGCAAGACAGTGGGCTTTGCGAATGGGTGCAGCCAAGTCGGTCGCAATCAGTCGGGTGGCCTTAGAGGATATTGACCGCGTGGCTGTTTTCAATATCGAGGGTGGTGGTTTTGTCGTAGTGAGCGGCGACAGTCGTGCCCGTACGGTATTGGGTTATTCCCGTACAGGAAGGGTGAGCCCTGCAGCCATGCCCGACAACATGAGGTACTGGCTGGGTGAGTACCAGCACCAGCTGGAGCAGCTGGATGTTTTGTATCCCGATGAAATGACCGAGGTCTCGGCTCCCGCCAAGGATGCCCTGCCGGACAGCATAGCACCGTTACTTTTGACAGAATGGAACCAATACCGCCATGGATACAATAGTCTCGTCCCGTACGACAGCACTTATGCCTCCGACAGTACGATGGCTCGTTTCGGCAATCATCCCACTGTGGGGTGTGTCGCTTTGGCTATGGCTCAGATTATGCGCTACTGGCAATTCCCTCAGCATGGATATGGCAGTCATTCATATTCCCGCGAGGACGACACATGCTGGCATTACGGTACATTGAGTGTCGATTTTTCCTCCACAGTCTACGACTATGCCAATATGCCTTTCAAATTGTCGGACTCCAGTTCGGCGACGGAGGTGAATGCTGTGGCCACGCTGCTGTATCATTGCGGTGTGGCAAGCAATATGGGGTATAATTCCGATTGCAGGGGCAGTTCGGGTACGAGCGTTCAGAACTGCCTTGCGGGCATGAGGCATTTCTTCCATTACAGTATGGACAGCTATCAGGATTTCCGTGGAAACCATTCGGATGCCGAATGGGATAATATGATTATGACCGATTTGGCAGCGGGGCGGCCGGTGCTTTATGCAGGCCAGTCGTACCGGAACGACGGCGAGGGGACTCTGGCTGGAGCCCATGCGTTTGTGCTCGACGGTTACGACACCAATGGTATGTTCCATATCAACTGGGGGTGGGACGGCACAGGAAACGGCTACTTCTCCACTTCTGCCATGCGTCCCGTTCCGCAATATGACTTTTCTTATATGCAGTACGCCCTCTTCAATCTCGAACCAGCCCGTGCGGTTATGGTCCTGGGCAGCGATTTGACGCTTGCGAGCCCCCGGTTCCACCGCGGTGACAGCATCAGGGGCCATTACAGCATCACCAATGTCGGCGACAGCGTCGGGAGCTGGTTTTTCGGTGTGAACATCTACTCACGTTCGGGTGGCTCCTATTATGGCTGTGTCGACGGGCGGCGGGTTCGTGTTGCTCCCGGCGACACCGTGTGGTGCCCCTTCGCCTATCCCTTGGATTTGGAGCCTGGCAGCTACATTGCATTGATGCAGTTCAGCCGAGACTCCTTTTATGCCGGCATCATGGAAGATAGAACACACTACATGGACGACGTCGAGCATACGTATGAGGTCGATTTCGAAATCGTCGACACCACCTATCGCAACCTCACCAACCTGGTCGTTTTTGTGCGCTTTAACGGTGATCCCGAAATCGGCACCATATTCCCCGTCTTCCGCGAAATGTTTACAGGTTCGGGTAACAGCGTCTATAATTTCTTCGACGCCATATCGTATGGGCATATCCTTTTCAACACCGCCTTTGCGCGCCAACACCGCAGCGGGCAGATTACATCCTATACCGACCCCATGCCGCGCTCCTGCTTCCGCCCCTACAGCGACGACAATCCGAACGGCTATACCACCCCCAACCCCCAGACAGGCATCTCCATGCTCGAGGCGCAGCTTATAGCCCGCATAGCCCGCTACATCGATTCCCTCCATTTGGTGGACGCAGATGTCAACCTCGACGGTAACGACGACGGCAATATCGACAACCTGTCGATAATCGTCCAAGGCGACGTCGACAGCTGGGGGGAAATGCTCTGGCCCCATATGGAATTCTTCCCGCACGATTCCGTGGGCTACACCGTCACCATCAACGGCAAACGTCTCAACACCTTCAATTTCGAGTTCGAAGGCGCGGGTTCCGACTACTTCTCCACCCGCGTTTTCTGTCACGAAATGTGCCATTCCCTCGGGCTCCCCGACCTATACCACTACAATCATCACACCCATGTGACCGTCGTCCCCTTCGACATCCTTTGTTCGGGACAAATGTGCCATCCCGCAGCCATCTACAAGCATAAATTCCTCCACCTTGGCGACGAACCGAAACAGATCACCCGCAACGGAACCTATTTCATCTACAGCAACGGCAGCTCGGCCGAAAACAACCTCTATTACATCAAGTCTGCCATCGACTCCAACCAATGGTACACCATTGAATATCGCAATGCGGGAGATCCTTACGAGGACGCCCTGCCATACAGCGGACTCAAAATCGGGCGATGGATGGACACGCTGAAACACGACATATGGCACGGCGGCAACGGGTTTGCCGATTTCGCCACCATCCCCAACGCCTTCTACCTGTTCCGCCCCGACAGCGAAATCGACACCGTAGACGGCAGCCCAAGCCAGTGCATCTTCAGCCACGAACAGGGACGCACCGAGTTCGGCCCCCATACCAACCCCCATCCCTTCACCGCCGACGGTACGCCCGAACGCTCCTTCCGGATCTACGACATCATCGAGTACGGTACCGCCTGCTCGTTCTCGGTGGAATTCCTCGGCGAGGGCATCTCCACCCCCGATGCGCAGAAAAGCGTGGCCGAATTCCGTCTATATCCCAACCCCGCCGCCGCCAACGCCCCCGTCGTGTGGACGCAAAAGGCGGCCGACGGCCCGGGCGGGCAGGTGGCCGTACTCGACGCCGTGGGGCGCGAGCTGATGCGAATCCCTGCCACGGGCGACCATACCCAAATCGACACCCACGGACTTCCTCCCGGCGTGTATTTCGTCACCCACACCACCACTGCAGGAGTGGCCTCACAAAAACTTATCATACAATAACACATAAACCACAACACACAACCATGGGCGTAACAAAATGGATATTGACCGGCGTAGGCTGGGTTTCCCTGGGTCCCATCGGGGCCTTGATAGGCTACATTGTCGGACGCACTATAGAAAACAATGCGCAGGAATTCCCCCGGTTCAACCACAAAATAGGAGACAGCGATTATTCCATGGGTGCCGACGGCACGCCGCGCAACAACAGCCACGGACGCTTCCGCAACACCGGCACACAGGACGACATCGACGTGGCGCTGCTCGTGCTGATAGCCTCCGTGATGAAAGCCGACGGCACCGTGCACCGTTCCGAACTCGACTACGTCAAGCGCTTCCTCGCCAAAAACTACGGCGAAGAAAAAGGCAAGGCACTCTTAGGAATGCTTCGCGACCTCGTCAAACCCGAGACATATATCGACCTTGACGCCGTCTGCCTACAGATCAAGCAGAACACCGACTACAACACACGCTACCACATGGCGGACTTCCTCTTCGGCCTCTCCGTGGCCGACAACACCTACACCACCCACGAAAACACCATCATGAGGATACTGTGCGGAAGACTCGGCATCAACCAGCGCGACTACGTGTCCATGTACACCCGCCACGTCAGCTCCCGCTACAGCCGCCAAAGCGACACAGGAAACAGCGGCTACTCGAACAACAGCCGTCCATACTCCTCCTACACCCATGCCGACCCCTACAAAGTGCTGGGACTCGACAGCTCCGCCACCGACGACGAAGTGAAAAAAGCCTACCGCCGGTTAGCCATGAAATACCACCCCGACAAAGTAGAGACCATGGGCGAAGAAGTGAAAAAAAACGCCGAAGCCCAGTTCCGCAAAATCAACGAAGCCTACGAGCAAATCAAAACCGCAAGGGGTATGAAGTGACCAGTAATGGCTATGGCGTCAACCCGTGGCCGGAACCCCTTGCGGGAACCGTCAGACCCCCCGAAAAACATCAATTATTCATTTGAGTTTCGACAATGTTTCGCCCACCCTTCACCCATTGTTCTTCCTCAGTTCCCCTTTTGTGGAGGAAGAACGATGGGANNTGGGAGAACGATGGGAGAACTGAGGATTAATGAGCGAACGGAAGAGGGACCGAGTCCAGACGGACACCGAGACGGGAAACACATCAAAACGGTTATTGTCTGACTGACCATCCTGCGTGCATCCGCTTTGCTCTTCAACGGCCTTAGCCGCAGGCCTGCCTACCCAATGGGCG
>DBXQ01000071.1:16635-31298 GCA_002309955.1 Bacteroidales bacterium UBA1208 | reverse complement strand
GATAAGCGCTGAAAGCATCTAAGTGCGAAGCCGGCCCCAAGATGAGACTTCGTCACAGGGTGGTCGAAGACTACGACCTTGATAGGCCGCAGGTGTAAAGGCAGCGATGTCAAAGCCGAGCGGTACTAATAACCCGAAGACTTTCCGTTGGATTCCCGTATGTCTTGGGCCAATGTGCCGAAAGGAACATTTTGGTGGCTATGGAGACGGTGTCCACCTCTTCCCATTCCGAACAGAGAAGTTAAGCCCGTCATCGCCGATGATACTGCGCATGTTCGTGGAAAAGTAGGTCGCCGCCAATCTTCTACAGAGGGAGTCCCGAAAGAGGCTCCCTCTTTTTGTTTTATGGATTCGATAGATACGATAGATTTGATAGTCCTGCTAATCGTTGTGTCAGTTACACTATTTTTCTTGCATTTTTATTTTTTTTGTATCTTTGCATTTTGAGTGACCATTCTCATAAGGTGTTAGACTCTACAAATCATATGTGGAACAAAAAATGGATTCTCTGTTACATCTGTTACAGTAGATATTACACCATATCGTTATGAAAACATTGTTCGGATCAACAAGATGTAACTTCATTCATCTCATGGTGGCATTTTTTTTTTGAAAAATGTAAGGCTGTTGTAGTTTTTTGCAAAGTTGTTACGTTTTTATAGGAGAATAGAAACAATGAGTCAAAAAATAGATCCATTTGAAGAACTGTTGCATCGCTATCGCGGTCTGTTATTCACCCTCTGTAGCCACTTTCGGCATAGAGGGTTGGATACGGAAGACCTCATTCAAGAGGCAGCGATTGCTCTGTGGCGCAACCGTGAGCGTCTGCTGGCGTTGGGAAGTGTACAACAAGCAGCGCTGACGTGGAAGATAGCCCGTAATGCCGTGATTGATGCTTTGCGCCACATTGAGGATACCGAGGCTTTGCCCGAGTACTACGATGAGGTTGACGAGGATCGTAGCCTCATTCAAGATTTGTACGAACAAATAGGTCAGCTGGAGGAACCCGACCGTTCAATTGTACGCCTGCAGCTGGAAGGATACAGCTACAAAGAAATCGCAGAGCGGCTGGAGATGACAGAGAAGAACGTGAGCGTGAGATTAGTGAGGGCAAAAGAAAGACTGAAAAGAATGATGGGGGTCATGGACTAACTATATGTCACAATAAAATAAAGAGAGATATGAATGAACAAAGATTTGAAGAACTATGGGATAGGGCAGAAGCCGAAAACTACGCAAAAAAACTTGCATCCGAATATCCGACTTGGCGCACCAGTCGACGCCGTACAATGGGCATGGTTGCGGGAGTGGCACTGCTGATTGTTGTGGCCATTCCGACTTTGATGCCGCAAAAAGCTGTGGATACTGTTTATGCGAAAGTGTACTGCAACCGCACGGGTATGGACGATCAGCACTGGATTGATTTGGCTGATGAGTTGTTGTTGGGTTAAAAGATATATGTTAGGGATATGAAACGACAATTACTATTATTATTTATGTTGCTGCTGGTGACACTGATGGTTGGTTGCCAAAGCAGAACAGAGAAGAAAACTGAAAGCGCACTTTACAAACGATACGCCTCACGGACTGATATGACGGTGGCACAAGTGTGCGACTTTCACCTTTGTGACACAGTGACTGTTGATGTGGTGTTGCTGCAGGCCGACGACGAGGAGGCGTGGAAGCGGATGGTAGAAGAATTTGGCATCCAAGACACTGCGGGTGTCACTAGTTGGTTGGGAGACATCGAGAATCCCGCTGTCCGTATGAAATGGGAAGGCCAATCGGTGGTACGCGTTGCAGCATCACACGATAAACACACTATCGGACTTTACCGTATTGACAACGAGACTCAGTATGATGCCTTGCTGGACTATCAACTCAACAATCTTCATTAATCGAATATAATAAATCAAGAAAGACATGAATACTTTTTCAAAGATCTTTGCCACTATGGCAGTTGTACTTAGTTTCGCCGCATGCGAGAAAAACAATGTCCCCGACCCATCGGAAGTAAACCACGAGCGTGACATATTCTATTCAGTGTCGGAAATTCCGGGTATGCCCAATTTCTCTGGCACCATCACCCATCTCACTACTGAGGCAGAATGGGACGCGCTGCTTGATCAATTCTGCAACATGACGCGTAGCGGTGAGCAGGTGACATTATGCAACACAAACCCTTCTGGTAGAATCAAGGCTAAGAAGAGTAGTTCAAACACTCCCAATACCATTAGTACTCAAAACCGAGATGAACTGAAGGCATGGATGAAAGAAATGGAGAAAGCTGGCAAGACGATTAATGTAACCTATAGTGATGGCACTTGGAGCGGTAGAGCCTATGCATGTTTCAATCCACAAGCAGTACAGGTCGAGGAAATGACCTGCACAGGTACTTTCGTCCTTACTGGCATTCCCGTCATGGACGACCCGATATCAGGAATGGTGTGGGCGTTGCAGACAAACAACCTGGGCACCCTCATCCTCACCATTCATGGAATGATGCTGCTAACCGAAAGCGATGAGCCTGTGACGATGCTTGACGGCATAGAGGTGACGCTCAGTGGCATTGTCAGTACCTTTACCGATATTAATGGTGATAGTTTCTCAACATTGGAACTCAATATAAATGAGGAAAATATAATAGATTTAAATTGAATATTTGAAAAAAAATCACATCTATTGTAGTTTTCTGTCCTCAAATTACGTTCTTATAGCGGAAAAAGTTTAAAACAATATAATCAATAACAATTTAAAACATTTCAAACAAATGAAGAAAAACATCTTTTTTGTTGCTATCGCAGCATGTGCCCTTTTCTTGGCCTCTTGTCAGAAAGAAGAAATCAGCCCTGTCAACACTAACAACAACAGTGGCGATGAGAACACAACCGTTCGAGTGAAAACCACTTCCGACCTGCACAACACCGATTGGACCTGTAGCATGACTTTCAATCAAATCCTCTTTATGATGGGTATTGATACCACTTGCATTCCTGATTTAGGTGGTGAGACCTACGACCTTGGCCTGAACTTTGATGGCACCCTCGCTCACTTTACCTTCCCCGAGAATATCGAAGCTTACGGTCTGAATGCAGATGAAACTGGAATGGCTCAGATTTTCGGCCTCTCTTACCAATACTCCTATGACGGCACCACCCATACCGGCTATTTTATCTGCACCACCGAAGATGAGAACGGCAACGAGATTCCTGCTCAGCTCCTGTTCACCTACGACGATATCACCGATGTCATCACCTTCAATGTAGAATTGTATTACGGTAGCGAGGATGTAAACGATGTCGACGATACCAATCCCATTATCTTCCCCCTCAACTTCACTCGTAACGAATAAAGTATCAAACCTTATCTAAAAAGGCGTCCGCATACCCGTGGACGCTTTTTTGTTTTTTGGCAAATGACGTGTAGTGTACGTACTGAACGCGACAGTGAATAGGAGATTCAACATGCTTCTTTCATCTGATGGTTGGTTTTTACAGCTACACAATCCGCAACCTTGGGTATAATAAAAAGCATCAATTCACGTTATCTGCAATTGAACAAAAATCCGTTATACTATGATAGCGATAAAACGAATTAGTCTCAAAGCATTGCTGTGTCAAAGCTTTTTTCTCTTATGCTTGGCTGTTGGTCATCTGACAATGGGGCAACAGTACAAAGGCACCTATTGGCACAATGGTTCAACATTCATCAATATTTTATCCGAGACCGATTCTGCCATCATCGCTGTCGAGATGTCTTTGCACGAAGGTGCTGATGCTCAAACGTGGTTCAAGTCTGATCTGCCAGGCGATTTCTTGAGACCCAATCAGATATGGAATGCGTGGGCTGATACCATCATCCACTACAACGACCTTATTATTCACAAGACCATTGGTGAACAGGAGTGCTTTCTTGTGTTTGGCAGAACCCGCAACCTTGAAGATGTATTTATCCGTTATGATGGACATTCCACAAATGAATGGTATAAGCAATCCCATGGTTTCGACTCCGTACTTGAGTCTGACATCCGTCGTCAGATAATAGGAACCTATCATGTCAATGACCAAGCTTGGGTCATCACCCGCGACAGCATCCGTATATTCAGCCATAGTTCTCTTCCCGACCAACCTTCATTCAGCTATGCCTATTCCATCCGTTGGGGAGAAGTCGATATGCCTGAAAATGTCCTTACGCTTAGCGACGGTCGTAATCTCTGTTTCAAACTCACTGCCGACGGCTTGGATTTCTACAACGGTATCAGCCATATCGAACATGATGGCGAGTTCGAATGGATTTCCCAAGGCGACTTGCTCTGCCATTTACACAAAACCAACCTTGACAACAAAGTCCCCGGACGCTGGCCTGAAGCCTCCACGACCATCCTCACACGTGGCTATCTTGCGCCTTATCCTGCCGAGGTCCTTCGTTTCATCCGCAACGAAATCTTTGCACGTCACGGTCGCACCTTCACCGACCCGAAGCTCACCGCTTTCTTCCACAGCGAAGGTCAATGGTACGGCACTGCCCTGTCCAATCCCACTCTGGACCGGCTGTCGGAGATAGAAGAACTCAATATCCAACTCATCGGTGCTGTCGAGAAAGAGCGCAAACAGGTATCAACAAACCGTTAATTTCCATCACAATGAAGCGGGGATAGTTGCGATGGATTTGTTAGAGTTTTCTTGCATGTATTTTTTTTTCTTCCAAATGTCACCTTTTTAGGTACATTCCCGTTTAAGGGGTGAACTGGTTCAAAAAAACAAACTAAATGTATAACCCTTAAAAAAAAGTATCATGACAGAAGATGTCTACACCGAAATCATTTGGTCAATAGAGGATTTGATTCCCTTCCTGGGAATTATCGCTCTGTGTATAGTGATTGTTGTACTCTATTTCCGCAAAAAACACAATGAAATCGAAAAACGAAGTGAAATTATCAAAACTGCCTTGGAAAAAGGCTCCAGCCCTATGCCAGAGGAACTGTTGAAAACCTTTAACAAACCCAAGCGCAGCCTCAAGGAGCGGTTGCTCAGCAAACTGCTTTGGGGAATGATTTGCACTTTTATTGGACTTGGCCTTGTCCTTGCTGTTTACACAAAGGTATGTGAGGACGATGCAGAGCTTGTTTACCCAGAGGTATGTGAGGACAAAGCTGATTTTCTTACCCTTGGTTTTGTTTCCCTTGCTGTTGGAGCAGGATTGGTGGTCTATTATTTTATTGCCCGTCGAGTGCTCCGCAGCGAGATTGAGAAAGAAGAAAGAATGCTTAAGACTGACCATGAGCAATGACCCGCGAAAGGTTTATCGAACTTGTCACTGCCGAGCAGGAGCCTCTCCGCAGGTTCTTGTTCGGCCTTTGTGGCGGCAACCGCATGGAAGCCGACGACATCGCCCAGGAAACGCTCATCAAGGCCTATCTGGCTTCGGACGGCTATGTGGAGCACTATAAGTTTTCCACTTGGCTCTTCAAGATTGGCTACCACACATTTGTCGACTACCAGCGTCAGTCCAACCGTCAGTTCTCCCAGCTTGATGAAACGCTCCCTGGCGGGGTTCCTGCTGACGCGGCTTTCGCTTACGAAGACCTTTACCATGCCATCGACACTCTTCCTTTAAAAACCCGTTCTGCTATTCTACTGTTTTATATTAACGGCTATTCTGTCCTCGAAATATCACGTATCATGGGTTCAACCCCGATAGCTGTGAGGAAGCGACTCTCCCGAGGACGTGAACAATTACGTAAACTATTAAAACGATGAAAAAAGACCCCTATCTCAAAGACCTTTTCGCTAATTATAATCCTCCACTTAGTGACGATGAGGAATTTCTAAATAATTTGACACGGAGGTTGGACACGATTGAGCCAGCCCGCCGCTACTATAACCGGGAGCGTCGTCACTTGCGCCGAAGCCTTGTCGTCGCATTTTTGACCGGCATCCCTGTCGGCGCAGCCATGACGGTCTTTCTCTTGTTTCATCCTTTGGCCCTCCATTTCCCAGTCCTATGGAGTAGGCTTCCGATGCTCTGCTGGTTTGCTCGGCATGGCTCCCTGTTGCTCTCCATGCTCATTGTTTTGGCCTCTGCTGCGGGTGTGGCATACTTCTGCACTCTTTTCTACAACCTTTTCGCGTTCCGTTCCGCCTCCTCCCAACAGAAATAATTACCCCTCAGAGCAATAAAACCATACCCGCTCCGTTAATATCATGATTGAATGCAAAAAAACAGCAGAAATGAAGCATATTATCTACTCCGTCCTCATTCTTCTTTTGGCCGTGGCGTGCAAACCTGGCACTGCCACACAGCCGTCTCCCGCCAGTTCTCCGCTCCAACCAGTTAAGTCATTCCAACTCTCTAAATATTCCAAGCTGCAGCTCTTTTGCAGTTCTGATACCGACAGCTATGTCGTCATAGCCCTCCTTGATGACGATGGCAAAGTCAACGAAGTCATGGGCATTGGCAATTCCGACTTTTGCACATCCCCCTCTGGCGACATTCTCCTCGACACTGTTACATTCACATCCGGTCTTCCAGCCTGCATTCTCCGCACCTACGACATCAGTTCCACCTATGGTGCCGAAACATGGTACATCCTTTCTCCCTACTATGATTTCGACCCCGATAGTTTCTGGCGCATCGACCGCATTCCGTTCGACATCCTTTCTGTGCGCGACATCAACAACGACGGCCTTGCAGAGATTATCTCCTATCCCGACCCCCAACGTTCGGACAGCACCGTCTACTCATTTCATCAGGGGCTTCTCTCGGTTTGTCAATGAAACAACTCCTCCTTATTCTTTTTCTGTTCTCCAGCGTCGTTACCAGTGCGCAGGACATTATCCGAGTGACTGCTGCCGAGTACAACCGCCACAACACTCGCAATAATCAGGTTTTTGAGACTTTATCCCTCTCTCCTGAAGAGCATCTGCAAATCATTGACCACTATTATAATGAGGTTCTCAGCCAAGAGGAGAAAAGGCTTGTTGATGCTGAGGAGTTGTCACTCCAAGCGGGGGTATTCCTCCCTTCTGGCATCAAAGCCGTTTATGTCCACTATCCCCAGTACGGCAAGAGCCACCTGTTTCTCAACGGCATGAATATAGATCTCTATTGCGATGTTTATGCGCTCTCCAGCGAGGGTCTTCTTGCAACAGGCACTACCAACGACGAGACTTTTCAGTCTTTCCTCTCAGTCTACTCAATTCAAGGTTGGGAACTGCTTCCCGCCTTGCAACTCGAATACAATGTCACTCCCTACGATTTCCGTTGGGCTGCTGATGGTTGGCTTTATTTCCGTGGGGGCTATGACTACTATAAGACCCGTGTCACTCCGCCTCCCCATCGCGAAAACTGCCTTATGGAAGACCTTGCCATCTCCCACCAGGAGTTCCTCGCCGCAAAGGCACAGCAGAAACGCTACAACGTAGACCGTTACGACCGCATACCCTCCAGGGTCGACACAGCCTATATTCAATCCTTGTCCAAAGGCGACAATATCTTGCAACAGATGCTTATGGGCGATTGCTTTTTCGGCCAGTTTGGTGAGGGGGGTCCCTCTTTTGTCGAAATCGTGCAAGGCGACTACTGCTTTACCCGTCTCCTTGCCGACACCACCGACATGCAGTCTTGCTCCATGATGCTTTCCCGCGACAACTACTTCGCCGGTATCAACACCGAGTGGGGAGCCGGTTCCAATGAGGTGCCGGCCTTTATCTACGTCTACCCCTATCCAGACGACAGCCGCCACGTCTCAGCCCCCTACATTTACCAGGCCACTCCGGCTTGGATTCCTCTGGGTACGGACTTCTTCTGGGGTGCCGATGGCTGGCTCTATGTCGATGGCTGGAACTGGCGCACCTCACAGAGCTGCTACCACAAAGTCCGTCTTCCAGCCACCATCCGCAATACTCAGAATTCCCATTAGTTATAGTTTTATGCGCACGAAACGCCTCATCATCCCGTCCCACCAGCGGGCGGGCAGCACCGTGTGCAGCAATACCATGCTGCAAGCCCCGCGGCCTATCCTGTAGCGTGCACGCGGTCTCCGGCTGTTCACGGCCCGGCTGATGGCGCTTGTCACCACACTCGGTGCCGACAGGTAGTTGCCTGAATAGCCCTTGTGCATCAGTTCTGCCTCGCGCAGTGCATCCTCCTCGTAGGCCGTACCTTTCGACGACTCCGCCAAGTGCTTTGCCGCAATGATGCCCCAGTCAGTCTTGATGCCGCCGGGTTCAATCAGCACCACGTCCACCCCGAAAGGCTTCATCTCCATCCGCAGGGCGTCGCTCAACGCCTCTACCGAATACTTCGACACGTGGTACCAGGCTCCGAAAGGCATCACCATCTTCCCGGCGATAGACGAGATATTGACAATCCTTCCCGACTTTTGTTTCCGCATCACGGGCAACACCATTCGGCTCAACTCTGCCAATCCGAACACATTCACCTCCACCTGTCTTCGTGCCTCCTCCATCGTCACATTCTCCACCGCTCCGAAATACCCGTACCCCGCATTGTTCACCAACACATCAATGCGTCCTTCCGCCTCCAACACCTTCTGCACTCCCGCTGCCATCGATTCGCTCTCCGTCACGTCCATCTTCAACACCGTCACCCCGTCACTCTGCAACGGCTCCATACGTTCCACTCTCCTTGCTGCGGCATACACTTTATGTCCCTGCCGTGCCAGTCTCTGTGCAGCGTCAAATCCAATCCCGCTGCTCGCCCCTGTAATCAAAATAATATTACCTTTTCCTTGATTCGACATGTTGATCAATTTGTTGTTTTTTTTATTTAATTCAGTTTTTATATTCCCTATTGTAACCCAGCCGATACAATCATCTCCTATGCTCTGCGAGAAAACATCTATCGGTTGGTATTCATTTGTTTGCGTTTTTCGTTTGAAGGTTGTTTTCGTGGCAAAGGTACAACTTTTTTGCCAATTCTCAACACTTTTTTACTTCTCACAACCGCGTTGTTCTCATTTTGTCGCATATTTATTTTCATTTTCTTTAATATAATTTTTTATCCTTGTTTTTATTTATTGCAAAAAAAAATGTATTTTTGTAATTGGTAGTTTTTCTGTTATTAATCAATAAATTTATTCATAATGAGCAAGAAATACTTTTTCCTATGCAGTTTCTTGGCATTATCGTTTCTGCATCTGTCGGCCAATCCTGTCAATAGGGAGCAGGCTCGCAAAATAGCAGTAGGCTTTGCCAAGACCGTCAATCTGCAACTTGATGCTGCTTCTGCCAAAGGGTACGACAACCCCCTTTCCGCGCAGCAGTTTCAGGGACTCCATGTGTTCACTGGTGCCGGTGGTAAAGGCTTCGTCATCGTCAGTGCCGACGATTGTACTATCCCCATCCTCGGCTATTCCACCTCCAACCCGTTCCCTTCCGACACCTTGCCGGAGTCAGTCCAGGCCTGGCTTGCAAGCTACGATAGCCAGATTCTCTACTATCAGCAGCAGTCCGTCCAGCCTGTTGGCAGTATAACCAAGGAATGGCAGACCCTTCGCAATTATGCTGATACCGATGCACCCAAGAATCTCTCTTCGGGTAGCACTACCGTCGGCCCTCTTATCCAGACCCAGTGGGATCAGGCACCCTATTACAATCAATACTGCCCGATTCATACTTATCGTCAGAATAATAGTAATCGGTCGGATCGGACTGTCACGGGTTGCGTGGCTACGGCTACCTCCCAGATTATGAAGTATTGGAACTGGCCCCTCCACGGGCGTGGGAGTAACACCTACACTTACACCTATAATGTTGTAACAAGAACCAACAATAGTTATAGCTCAACAGGTACTACTAACAGTGTCACACTTTCCTCCAGTTTCGTCGACACTGTCTTCCGTTGGGACGATATGCCCGTCAGCCTTACAAGCAGTAGTGGCCAGAATGCCATCACCGCTGTGGCATCGCTCATGTACAATGTGGGCATTGCTCTGAATATGGCTTACGGATTGGACTTCACCAGTGGTAGCGGTGCCTACAATTCCTATGGCAACACCCTTGGTCACCATACCGTGCCCGAGATTCTTCGCGACTATTTCTACTATTCTCCTGCAGTTACCGCTATCGAGCAGGAAGCCTACACCGACGACGAGTGGAAAGCCATACTTCGCCGCGAGCTTGATGCTGGACGTCCCATGGTTTACGGCGGCAGCAGCACCGGCGGCGGTGGACACAGTTTTGTCTGCGACGGCTACAAATCTGATGGCACTTTCCATTTTAACTGGGGTTGGGGCGGCTATTGCGACGGTGACTATGTTATCGGTGCACTCAACCCCGAACCCGGTGGCATTGGCTCTGCAGCGATAAGTAACTACAACCTGTATGGCGATGCCGTTATCGGCATACAGCCAGCATCCACCATCCAGCCAGAAACGGGTACCACCACAGTCATCGCCGTCCCCAACAACGACCTCTACGGCTCTGTCACCGGAAGTGGCACCTATCGTAACTGGGTTGAGACGGTATCCATGCATGCTGTGCCTAACGAAGGTTATTCCTTTTTACAGTGGAGCGACGGCTGTCGCTACAATCCCCGCAACCTTGTCGCAGCGGGTGGTGTCGAGTCGTTCACTGCCATCTTTGGCCCGGCTCAAGGCAATTTGTCTTATTTCGGCTCGTTCCCCAACTCTTTCAGCTACTATTACCCTTATTCGGAAATTCCAGAGTGGGGTATATGTCTCCCGGCTGCCCGTTTAGTTAACGCGGTGTCGTTGGATGCAGTCAAGTTCATGGGCTACCAAAGTACATACACTGTCAAGGTCTATAGTGGTGGCACTACTGCACCCCAGACGCTTCTCTACACGAGCAACCCCGTCACTATCTCTGGTGTCCAGTCATATACCTTGCAACTCCCCACACCCATCACATTGACCCCTGGCCAGTCGTTGTGGATAACCCTTTACAGTACCAATGGCAATAGATGTTTTGCCAGTGAAGCAATCAATACGACTAACGCTCATTGGGACTATTGGGTGAATTATGACGAATGGGATGATTATACATATGAAGAGGATCACTATAAGCCCTATCTAATCGATGGTGTATTCACCTCATTGCCCAGCGATCCTGTCTCCTCGTTGACTGTCTCCTCCACCTCTTCCACAGGAGCCACCCTTTCTTGGTCCGCTCCCGCCACGGCTACCCCCTCCAGCTACACCATTGCCTATGGCCCCTGCTTCTCACCCGACCAGGGCAGTACACTCTCTGTCACCACCACCTCCTGCTCCTTGACGGAGCTTCTCTCCAATACTGAGTACCATGCTTGGGTGAGGGCTGACTATAACAATGGCTCCCGCCACAGCGTGTGGGTCGAGACCTCCTTCGTCACCACTTCAGCTACTAACCCGGTATACATCGTCGCCCAAGCCTCCGACGAGAGCATGGGTTCCGTTCTTGGCGGCGGTGTCTACGAACGGGGTGCCTCTGTCACCCTCCAGGCCATTCCCATGGTGGGCTACATCTTCTCTTCATGGGAGGATAATAACAGCACCTCTCCCCAACGTCAAGTCACGGCCTCTTCCGATGCCGTTTATACTGCGCTCTTCGAGCCGCAGTGCTATCCTGTCACTGCCGAGGCCGACAACCCCGCCTTGGGCAGCGTCACCGTCGAAGGCGACCCCTGCTCCTCCGGCTTCCCCTATCTCTCCACGGTGGTGCTTACTGCCACGCCGGCTTCCGGTGCCGTATTCACTCAGTGGGTTGACGGCAACACCACCAACCCGCGCTTCTGCACTGTCGATGGCAACAGCTACTACTATCAGGCTCTCTTCGAGTCCTCTGCCAAGGGCGATGTCAACGTCTCTTCCTCTGCCCGTCAGGTCTCCATCAGAACTGTCGAACCCCAGGTTGTCGAGATTTTCGACATGCTGGGTCGTACCATATACTCCTGTCGCGAGGGTCTTTCGTTCACCACGGTCACCCTTCCTGCTGCGGGTATATATCTC
The DNA here is from genome assembly GCA_002309955.1 of Bacteroidales bacterium UBA1208. Taxonomy (GTDB): domain Bacteria; phylum Bacteroidota; class Bacteroidia; order Bacteroidales; family P3; genus Colimorpha. The sequence goes on along the minus strand of DBXQ01000071.1, from coordinate 19,330 downwards.
GTCCGTGTCGGCACCTCTTACAGTGAAAAAATCATTATTCGTTAAGACTATAAACTCAGATATATGAAACGTAAAGATTATATACGGCCACGTGTCACCTCGGTGGCCTTCAGGGTTGAGAATGGCTACTTTCCCTCCGATCCCACTCAAAACAGGGTGTTTGACTTCCCCCTGTTCGAGGATAACGGCGAAGGCTACTTCCGCAACGAGAGCTTCAGCCGTGATGGGTATGATGATAATTATAACTTTTTTGGAGAATGACCTATGAAAAAGACTTTCCTTTTTAAACAATATCTGCCCATTGTGGCTTTTGCCCTCCTCTCTCTCATGGTGGGCTGCAACAAGGACAACGACGGCGTAGTCTCTCTTAACGTTACTGTCGACCAATATGCTGGCTCAGGCAAACTCTTCATCGACGAGGAACGCTACGCTTGTTGGTCCAATAACGACGCTGTCCGTATCAATGGCGATACCAGGAACATTGTCATCAACGGCTCTCAGTGCCGTCTCGAGAATGTTCCCCAAAGCGAGACGGGCTACGTGGCTCTCTATCCCGATGACTTCGCTACCGAGGCCACAGTCATGACTTCGTCGTCTATTACCAATCTGCAGATTCCTGCCACGCAGACCTACGCTGTCGACGCCGCTGGCCGTCAGTTGGTGCCTGCCGCCATGGCTGCCTACCAGTCTTCATCCACGGGTACAGAGCTCAGCTTCCACAATGCTTGTGTGGCATTGAAGATAGCCCTCTCCAACAACTATTCCCGCAACCTCCTCATTTCTTCTGTCTCCGTCTCTGCCAGCGAGGCTCCTCTCTCTGGCAGCTTCAACATCACTGGCATCAGTAACGGTACTCCCGTCCTTGAATATGCCAACGCTGTTGTCAGCGACGACGACCGTATCGTCACCCTCCAGATTGACGACGGCCTGTCCCTTGCCTCCGGTGACGATGTCTCCCTCTACCTCATGCTGCCTCCCACCGCTGCCTACTCCTCCAACAAGTTCACCGTCCATGTCACCGCTTATGACGAGGTCGAAGCCCTCACCAATACCGCTGTGACCGTCTACGAGTTCGACCATACCCAGGCAGCCAGTGCCAGTGGAGTCATTGCCCGCAACAAGATGGTCCCTGTCAATATCAGCCTCAACGAACCCCATACCCTTGTCCTCAAAGGCATAGGCACCGAGCAGAACCCCTATAAGATTTATTCCGTCGACGACCTCCTCAGCATGTCGTATCTCGTCAACCAGGGCTATGCCCCCATTGGCAATGGCAGACCCTTTGCCAGTGCCTACTACAAACTCATGACCACCCTTTTCTTCAACAATGGCGACGAAATGTCTGCCATCGGTACCACTACCAACAACTTCACCGGCCATTTCGACGGCAACGGCAATGCCATCCGCGACATCAATGTTTTGGAAGGTATCTTCGGCTATGCGTGCAACGCCACTATCTCCAATCTCGTTGTTGTCAATGCTAATGTCGACATGGTGGGTCAAGAGGTCAGCGGCGTTGTCTGTGTCCACGCCGACCATTGTGTCATCGACGCCTGCCGTATCACGGGAACGGTATCCTTCACCAATCCCCCGGCGTCCTCCGCAGCCTATATCGGAGGCATCGTGGGTGAAGCTGTGGCACGTGCCACCGACGACTGCATCATCAAGAACTGCCATTGCGGTGCCACCATTTCTCTCGCTTCCGGCACAGTGGCTCACCGTTTGGGCGGTATTGTCGGTCACCTGCTCAACAGCCAGGTCTTGAACAGCTACACCAAGATAAACAATAGTGCCACCTCCAGTCCAGCCTTCTCCGTCGGCAATGCATACGCTGGTGGTATCGTGGGACGCTCCGATGGCGGTTCCTCTATCGTCAACTGCTATTTCGGCATCCATGACCACTTCAATGGTGCCGCAGGCCATACCGCCGACCTCTGTGGCGAAATCAGTAGCTCCACGCGCATTACCCACAGTTTCTTCGCCGATCGCATTGTTGCCATCGGTTCGCCCACTCCCGAATACCTCCAGTCCATCTTCTCCTTCGAGGTCGTCAGTGGCACTCAGCAGTACACCCTCAACGGCACCCATGCCAGCAGTCTCCTCAACGCCTATACCCAAGACCTCGACCTTCACTCTTGGCAGTTGTCAACCAATGCCGCCACCGCCCCGGAACTCTCCTTCTGACAGTTCTACAGTGATATAAAAAAGGCAGGACATCCGTGTCCTGCCTTTTTTATCCCCAAAAGGATGTGGTCAAGATGCCAAAAGAAATGCTGATAGACCTAAAAATGCGAGAAAGGATATAAAAGTCGGCCTAATGACCAATTTGGGTTTATATCACGCTGAAGATCCATTCTGCAATTCAGTCAATTCTTTTGCATCTTCGCTGCTGTGTTGTAGCTTTTTTCTTCTCCGTTTGGTGATAAAGACAAGATATGCTACCCAAAGTGGCACCGAAAACCATATCGGCCACATAGAGAAATGACCATGATGAGGCACAGCAAAAACCCATATTATCATACTCGTCGAAGCAATAAGCACACCAATAATAAAATCTTGGGGTGAAAATTTTGTTTTCTGATGCCTCCATGCAACGACTAATGCCCCTAACATTACTGCAATATAGCTGCCCACGACAAGGAAATCGTTCTTGTCAGCACTAATTGCTATATAATTTATTATTGGTAGGAGGAGT
>DBXQ01000071.1:0-16484 GCA_002309955.1 Bacteroidales bacterium UBA1208 | reverse complement strand
CAAAGACCGTCTTTCCATCTGAGTTTCCGCTTCCGAATCAATCTTTTCCATACAACAAATGCCGTTACGGCAAACAGCCATATCAATGTTATTCTATATGTTTTGCTATATATTCGAATATCAGTGATATAAGAGGAATAGACAACTCGATAATATAAGGTTTTCAGCCAACCCATTTCTTCTATTGTGATTCCATCATTATTGCGAAGTTGTGCTTTGTATACTTCTGTTTTTCCATATGGGACATATGTTTTTGCATGAAATAGAGTGTCAGGGAATCTTTTGTAATGTTTGTCATATATGATAATGGTACGATTATCCTCATAATCCGTAAAATAAAACTCAGGTTCATTTATTTCATAAGTAAAAGGTTTTCCGTACTCACGTGTAAGATAGAATGTAATATAAGTATAGGATGAATGGATGATTTGATGAAGGGCATTACCAATCATCATGTAATGAGTGTTTATTGGAGATACCGAAATCTTATATATGCGCTGGCTTTCATCTAATCCGACAATTTCTTCTATGTCACTGGCTATATGTAGATGAGGTATAATAGTATCATTTATGATGATAACGTTTCCTATTACGGAATACCCTTGTTTCTCTTTAGGTTTTGTGTATACGATGTGTTTATTTGCTGATGCAGCACACTCCTTTTGTAATATGTTGGATGGTTCCCGTTTTATATATGATGGCAGCTTTATTAATGAGTTCGAAATATATGCAGGTATATACAACGAGTCTATATTGCTCCAATTCTTTTGCGTAGTTGTATCAAATACATACTCAATCGCTAAATATGAACAATGATCAGGAATGTGGATTTCAAAATTAACTTTTGAATCAAATACTGGTGGCATCTCAAGGTATCTTAGGTTAGGTAACCATATTTTTAGTTTTGTAGTAGGGGAATCAAAAGAGAAAGAATACAACAAAGAGTCTAATTGGGGTGCATACAGTATTTTTAAATTGTCAGGGAATACCCCTCTGAAAGTTTTGGCATTGTCTAAGTATAGTGCTTGTAACGAAGGACAGTCACCAAACCGATGAACATCTTTAATATTTGGCAGTCGTATGCTTTGTAAACGGTTGCATTCATCAAATACATAAGTGCCTATTCTTTCTAATTGAGGGAATTCGATATGCTGAAGTAGAGAACAATAACAGAAAGCATCATCTGCAATTTCTTCCAATTGCGGAAATACGGCATCCCGTAGCGTACTGCATCCATAAAATGCTTTTTCCCCGATGTATTTAACATGTTGTCCAGTTATATTGGTTAGACTATAACATTTATAAAAACTGCCCTTATCGATGTATTCAACATTGGGAATATCAATTGATGATAGTGCCTCGCAGTGATAAAATGCGTAATCTTTAATATGTTTTACCAATGAGGTACCAACAATTTCCTTTAGAGAATAACATTTCGAAAAGGCGGCAAAAGGTATGGTGTCAGGCTTTCCAATATTGGCATAGCGCAAGGATGGACACTGATAGAAAACACGCTGTCCAAGGCTCGTGACATTTTCTAAATGGATGCTGTCTAAATGATAGCAAGATGCGAATGCGAGAGCCCCAAGGGTTGTTACCCTCGGTGCGTATAGTTTGCGTATATGGCTATTTTTAAATGCGGAATCTCCAATGGCGATGATGTTTGGCAAGTAGGCCTCTATTACGTTTGGCAATATTTCTCGTGGAATATCGGTCGCGTTAATAGCACTTTTTCCCGGGTTTGAACAGATTATTCTGTAGTATCGGTCGTCGTTTGCAATCTTTCTTTTGTGTGGTTTTGCAATGTCAAAATCTATTATTTTTGTGGCATTCTCAGGGTCTTCAAAGCCCAGATTGCTGAAATATGTCTCCTCATAACAGATTTCTCCCTCGGTGGATGTGATGATTGCTCTACATAGACTGTCGGAGCATGCATAGAGTGTTCCCCTGTGTAAATGGAGAACTGTAGTATCCTGCACCTCGATTGCTTTTAGTTTTGGTAGGTGGTTGCATGAATGATCGGAGGTGTACTCGTAATCCTTTGCTGATCCTTCTATTTTCAGCATTTCTATATTGGGGAAACTTTCTGAGCCTATCACGGTTAGTTGGTTGTAGTCTACAGGTTCGCTCCAATATTCAACCTCCTCTGTATCATGTACCATTGAGTCCATTACTACTTCTAAGGTGTCTATTTCCGGGAATGTACAATATCGTATGTCGCCAAGTTGACTGCTTCTTATCCGCATTCTGTTAGCCCCGCTAAGTCCCACCAATGCCGTCTCTTCTATCTTCTTGTATTTCGAAAGGTCTACGAAGTTTGTCACCGACCGGTAGTGTCTACCCTGATCCTCTAAAGTGTCCCCAATCTCAGCCAATCGGGTGTCCAAGGGGGTTGTGGCCGTCATGATTCGGGGTACTGTCAGGCTTATCAATCCGATTAGTGTGGCGATTATGCCCAGAACTATTGCCCATTTTCTTATTCGTCTCAATCGTTGTTCGGCCTGCTGTTTGGCTCTTTTGGCTAACAGGATGATGGCCAATTGGTCGTGCAGCAGTTCCACATAGTTCTTCCGTTGCAGCAATTCCCCTGATACGGCGGTGAAAATATGATGGGGTTTCGTCTCGTCGCATAGATTGTCGGCATGGTTCTTGCCTATGTGTTGTTCCAACTCAGTCTTTAATACGGGTTTTCTTCGCCCGTCCTCGTCCACGCAATGGGCTATCAGGTAGTCTTTCGCCTTTACGTCCAACTGCTCGGTGGCCTTGTCATAGAATGTCTCCAATATGTCGGTCTTGCTGTTCTTGAGCATATCGGTCACATTCTGTAGGGTGATAGGCGCACCGTTGGTAGCCTCATACAACTGCGAGCATATCAGCGACAACAGCAATGTACTCACCTGCTCGTCCTGCTGGGTCTTCTCGGTGAGCAGGTGAATGATATCTGGCAACTCCTTGTCGTCGGCAATCACACCGGGACGGATGTTTACAATCTCTTCGATGCCTTCATCTCCAACTGGACGTAGTCGGTACCTTCCCTGTTTTAGGGTATCGATATAGTTTTGGTCCAGAAGCTCTTCCAAAAGATACAAATCATCTTCGCGCAGACTGATGACAAACCGGAATCCGATGGTATACGGTGTTCCGTTGGCAAGCAAACCGTCCTGCAATGTGTTGTACAATTGTCTGATTAGAAGGGAGGACTTCTTTTTGGCCTTGCGCAGCACCTCCTCGAACTGGTCAAAAACAATAACGGGAATTACCTCATCCTCACCAACAAAGAACCGATGGTATGCAAAATACGCCCATAGATAACCGCTCTCCTCTTCTGCCCTTGGAATACTGAGTGGCCATGCTGTCTCATCCTGTAATACGGCAATGTCCTTTAGTCTGCTTGTTATAGCCAAAGCGAAATTATCCTCTTGGTCAGTCAATCGAATCCTCACGGGGTAGAATCCCTTTTCCCGCAGGCGAGGGAATGCACCTGCGTTCAGCAGGGAGGTCTTGCCGATACCGCTTCTGCCGTATAAGGTGGATATATTATAGCGGTCAACGACCTTTAGTAGTTCGTTTATTTCTTTGTCCCGTCCGCGAAACGGATGGATAGCTAAATCTTCGGCATTGTCGCTGTAGGGTACAACGCCTTTCCATGGATTGGGTTTAACGGTGTTCATACAGTAGGTCGGCTAATGCGGTTTTTAATGATTCAATTATCTCTTTTTCATTACAAAGATTCTTCAATGTCTTGTCTTTCTCTTCAGGTATGCCTACTAAATCTCTGAACTTCTTATGATATTCTTTTCTTGGGCTATAGTTGCCGATAATGATGGGGAAGATGGGCTTATTGAGGGATTTTGCATACACCCATTCTTTTCTTATGTAGTAGGGTATCGATTCATCGTCTACTGGCACTTCTCCTTTTGGGTCGCCCGTGAAGTTCTCTAATTTCTCGCTTATATTGTCGCTCAAAACAGGCATAAATATACCGCAGGAATTAATGGCCTGTCGAATATCCTCATTATATTTGTCATTGTGGTGTAGCTCCTCGTGGTCAATCCATACGTTGATGTTCTCTTTATGCAGTGTCCGAAACAATTGGTAAGCCACCGTGAAGTCCCTGCTGTCGTATGAAAGAAACACTCCTTTTGCAGCCTTTGCACGGCCTTCGAACATCTCGGGCGACTTCAACTTCTCAGCAATCCGATGCATGAACGCGCGTGAGTCTTTCTCCACATGAACATATCTGTCTTTAAGGTACTGGTATAGCGTGTCACTTGGGTCGAAATTGTAAACCACTGTACCTTCTGCCAAATGTGACAACCCTTTTCTGAGCGAATACCAGAAGAAACGGAATCGCCAATCGTCATAATGGCATCCGATGGATAGTATTTTCCGTTTATATAAATATCCTTCAAGGAATTCTCTTATCGCATCGGATGCTTTCACATATTCCGATGTGGCTTTCAATGCTTCATCTTCATTGAATACAAACTCTATGGGAGTCCCCAATGTGGTGCTATCGCCTATCTTGCCAAAAAGATAGACAATGCAAGGCCGTTTCACCCCGTATTTGGATTCTTCTTCCTCACGTTGTTTATTATATCGGCTGACATCGTTCCTATGCTGAAAGTTATAGACAGCCAATTCTTCCCCTCGGTCTTCCCATATAGTGCGCAAATATTGCTCTAATGTGTCGTCAATGCATGTGGTGAACACCGTACGGAAAAAACGGGTGTCGATTAGTTCGCACAAGTTCTTGTCCGGCTTGTTGGTCTGTTCGTCATAATGAGTACTCCCACTTTTTATGAGCTCCTCCCATGCATTTTTGCAGACTGCCTGTGTGTCTATCCCTTTTTTCGCAAGGAGGATGTGCCATCCATGTTCGGTTAGTGGAAATTCCCCGTCGATTTGATGAATCTCGGCAATGGCGTTGTATATTCTGAACATACTGTCGCCAGTCCCCTGTGTCTTGGGCATGTCTCTGTTGAAGATGGCCTCACTGCCTATGATAAGGGCGTATTCATCGTTCAATATGCCTTTGGCAAGCTCTGTGTCGATGTCATTGCTTGTGACAGTCGGATTGGTGGCTCTTCGGATAATTCGTTGCTCTGCCATATGCTTTGTTATTCAGATTTAAATTTGCCCATTGTTCCCTACCTTTTTACATGGTGTCGGGCATTGCGATTGACATTGCAAATATACGCTTTTTCTGTAATATATCGCTTTTTTTACGCAAAAAAATGGTGTTGTTCAATATCAGATGCATCGGAACCGGTGTGGATTGTCATCGCAGGAGGTGCCTTTATGTCAATTCTTTTGTGTATCTTTGCAAATCTAAAAACAATTTGCCATGATGAAGAAAACAATGCTTTGCTTACTGATTGCCAGCACGATGTTGGTGGCATGCAACCAAAAGCCTAAAGAGTTCAAGACCTATAGTTACGAGGACAAACGCTGCTTTATAGTCACCTGCGACGAGGAGTTTCTGCCCGGCGGTGACGATCTGGCAGTGGAGAACAGTCTCTCGTTGCAATGGCCCGCAAGGGGTTTCTTCCCCCCCGATGTTGAGGCTGAGCTGCTGCTGCGCACCTTCGGCGACAGCACCGCCACCTCCTTCAGCCAAGCCGCCGACCGTTGGCTAAGCAACACCTGGCTCTATGAGGACGACATGTCGCGCTTCCACATCCAGCCCCTCGACAGCATCGGCAACCGCGAGCATTACACCTATGCCAAGATGGAGAACAAAATCACCCGCGACAGCAACCTCGTCACCATGCTCATCACCACCGAGTCCTTTGCCGCTTATGCCGCCCACGGCCTCTATACCACCGAATATGTAGTGATGGATCTCGACACCAAGAATATTGTCCACCTCAACGACCTTGTCGACACCGCCCAGCTTGGCGAGGTGATTATCCGTGCCATCGAGGATTTGGAGGTGAACAAGGATACCCGCGACTGCATGTTCGACGAGTACCGCACTGCCGGTCGCGTAGCCGTGCCGCGTGACTTTTATATCGACAGCACCCGCAGCGTCATCTATCTCGTTTTCCAGCAATACGACATCACGCCCTACGCCTGTGGCATCCAGCACGTGGCGCTGCCTATCTTCTGGCTTTCCAAGCACATCCCGCTGACGCCCTATTGCAAAGAGCTCTTCGGCCCCGGCTGCTCCCTCGACTAATCCCGAGCCCTTACCCTTTTTGTCAGACCTCTTTGCAGCCTAACGGTGTCAAGGCTTTGAGTATGGAGTCGGCAATATCGGTCTTAAGGCATTTCTTCTTGGCCGTAATAAGCGACCGCGTGTCCGTGATATCGCATCGAACTCCGCGTTTGTAACAATACACGCTGTTTTGTAGTACCATGCAGTACTGCCCCCTCGGTGCCGAAATAAGAGGCGGGCATTTGAATGTATGTGTTGTCACACCGCTGCCGCCCGTGCCATTCTTCTCCACCAAAGGGTATTCCATCTTGCCCATCATCATGCAAATCCAAAAGGTCAAGGTGCTGTATGACGAATAGAAAGGTACTTTGTCTTTGAGCGGGCTGTAGTGCTTGAATTCGATGGTGACGCCCAGCAACTTCATATAGTCGTCCAAAGCCTCGTGCGGCAAGTGGTTGTTTTTCACCATCAAATTCAGCATGCCTTTCCATGCATCCAATCCTCTTTCCTTGCCCTGTTCCGTCAGCCGGAACGTCAAAATGGGCTCGTCTCCCTCGGTTGCAACAGCCTTTGGGGATACCGTTTCAGACCACCTTGTGGCGACATCGGTTTGAGGTTGTTCCAAGGTAGTGGGCATCTCCGTCTCTTGTTCCAACTGTTTGTCGACCCTTTTCTGATATGCCTCCAAGGCTTCGCAGAAATTCAAATTGCATACATGCTTCCTGTACTCCTTCAGCAGCTTTTTTTGGTCGTACAGGTCTAAGTCGTGTGTGTCGCAGTATTCTGTAAATTCATCAACGGTTTTCATGTGCCGCATCTTTTTTCCATGCACAGAAATGTCTTCCAACGGGTCAGGCCCATCGAAACAGGTGCACGCACAAGGACTATGGATGTCGACGTAATCCATTGATGGTTATTGTTTTGGAAGTGATTTTGGTTAGCGAAGTTACAACTTTATTCAATTACAAAAATAGCTATTATTTCCCAAATTGTGAATTTTTAATAATATAAAAATATTTAAAAACGACCTGTAGATGACCTCAACCAGGTTGACCTTTGCCTATCGACAGACTCGAAACAGAGGTAGACTAAAAGGTGGGTTTTCCCTGAACAAAAGCGTGTAATTTCGCATCCGGATTCGAAACAAAAAGCAAATTATGAATTATCTACAACAAACCAAAAGCAAAGACATGCTGTCGCCTGCCCCTTTCCGGGCAGGCCGTCGCCAGTTCAAGGTTCGCTCGTTAGCCGTCAGTTCTCCCATCGTTCTCCCATCGTTCTTCCTCCAACAAAGGATAAATGATGGGGGAATGATGGGAAAAGGGACCTGCAACGAGCGGAGGTTGGGATGTCCAAGGGCGAAGAATGATGTACGATGCGGACATGTTGGGACGGAATGGGATGTGTGGAGCGGCGAAAGGCCTGAAGTGGTTGGCAGCAGCAGTCCTTATTGTATTTTTGCAGCCGGAAAACAGAAAAACAATTTGAATCATGGGAAAATTAAAACCGAATTTGAAGCCGCTGAACGGCCGGGTGGGCGAGGTGACGTTCTATTGGCGACAGGGCTCTTTGGTAGCCCGGACAAGACACAATGGCAGCAAGCCCGCCATGCCGACGGAACGGCAAATGGAGTCGCAGATGCGATGGAAGAATCTGATAAACTTGTGGAATGCCTTTCCGCCACATCATCGTCCCCAGTACGAAAATTCAAGGTATGGTATGACGAACTACAATATCTTCATATCGTATGGCATGCAGGCAGAGCCTGTCTATCTGACCCGTTACGAGGCTGTAAACAGAGCCTGTGTGTTGAATACGGTGATGCTGTCGGTCGGCACATTGCCCGAGATTGCCGTCACTCACGACGGCACGGCTCCGGCCACCGACATAGTGCTGGGCGGGCTGACGGTGGACGGCAATACCACGGTCGGACAGCTGTCGGAGGCAATCGTGCAGCACAACGGGAATTACAGTCATGGCGATGTGATAGTTTTTTACGTAGGCTATCAGACCACCGATGCGCTGCTGAATGTCCCCAAGGTGGAGGTGTATTGCCGGAGTATAGTGCTGACAATACAGGATGGGCGACGTTTGTGGAGCGACGGGGTGTTTCAGCAGGGCTTTACGGAACGCGGCGGCGTGTTGTCGGCAGCGAGTCAGGTGGATGGAGGCATGGCGTGGGTGCATGTCCGCCAATCGGGAAGTCATTGCCTGCGGTCAACCCAGCGTTTGGTGTGCCATAACGCACTAGTCCAGCACTATGCGGGCAGGGAGGCTTTCGAGGCGGCATGCCGGTCGTATGGGAATTGAGGATTGAGAGTTGGGAACAGAGAACCGGAAATTAAGAAATGAGAGTTGAGGGAAGGGAGTTGAGTATTAATAATTTTATAAACAATAGATTATGGTTGTAATTATTGAACGTAGGCAGATGAGCCTGTTTTTGAAGGATGACGCAGGCATGTACCGTAGGATAGTGTTTGCCGAGATGGCCGACAGCAAGGCACGGCAGTTGGTAAAGGAGTATGGATATAAGCCTGAATGGGTGTATGCCATACTGCACGAGGTGGTTGGCTATAGGTATGCCGTTGACGACAGTCTGGTGCAGGCGGCGATGAGCCGGAGGCCTTACAAGGAGCGTTACAGCGCCGACGAGTGGCTTGCGGCGGTGCGCACCATTGTGCCGCAAGCTGCGCGGATAGTGCGACTGCGCGGAACGATAAGGAAATAGTTTGTATCTTAGAATATTAAATATTGACAAAGCAATGGAAAAAGAATTTGTTATCAGGCCGTATGGCAAGAGTGAGCTGGCAATGCTCTACACCAAAAAGAAGATGACGCAGCGGGCTGCGTTGAATTGGTTGAACTATGAGATAGCGTCGTTTCCGGGACTGAAAGAGCAGTTGGAGATGCTGGGCTATCACAGCCGACAAAGAATCATAACGATAGCGCAGCTACGTGTTATCACGGAGGCGATAGGGACGCCTTGATGCGGGGATTGTGCAGTGTCAGAATGCCCGATGGTAGAGTTCGACGATGGCACGGCAGTGCTGGCGTGTTTCGGCGGGCAGGTCGTCGAAGGGGGCGATATCCTTGAGTGTGCGGCGCAGGTTGGCGTGGCGTTTGTTGAGGATGGCGGCTTCCTGGCGGGTCTGCTCGTCGTCGCATACCAGGGCTTGGTTCAGCAGGTCGCGCTGGTTGAAGGGCAGGGGAGCGTAGTCGTCGAGAAGCATTTCCATGTTCCAGCGGTTGTGTTCAATGCGGGCAAGCATGTCGATAAGGGCGTTGTTGTCGACGGGGCTTTCGGCATTTGCCGAGTGGCACTTGGTGTTGCGCATTAAGCTGTCGAGGATGCAGGCGGCATGGATGTATTGTTGTTTCTGGGCCAAGGAGAGTTGCTGCCAGAGGTTGTTGAGCGACTGGGGTTCGGAGGGTATGGAGGTGATGGTCTTGCCGTTGTCGATTTTGTGGTGGATGTAGTTGACCCGCTTGGCGGTGAGGATGAGGGCGGACTCGAAGGGGTCGAGGGTGCCGTCGGTCATGCCGAAAGGGACGATGTTGTGGTAGCGTGGCACTTCGTTCTGAGCCGACTGGGCAAGGGTGCCTATGCCGGGTTGGTAGATGAAGATGACGGGAGTGATGGCAGCGGGGTCGTCGGGGTCGTTGATTGGGTAGAACTGGGGCGGCAGACAGAGGGCGTCGGAGAGGTTGCGCGAGGGGTCGTCGCCACAGAAGGCAAGCGACATGACTTGCTGTTCGTCGCGGGCGATGGAGAGCAGCTGTTGGCGTATCCATGGCTGACAGACAGAGCCTTTCAGGAAAGCCCATTCCACATCGAGGAAGTCGCCATAGGCAGGGTCGGGACGGGAGGACTGCCAGCCGTTGGCATCGGTGCGGAAGGTGATGTGGGAGAGCTGGAAGAGGTTGTTGTAGCGGGCTTTGAAGAGGTCTATTCTCTCATCGGCCTGAGGGTCGATGAAGGTGATGCGGGTGCGTAGCGGACGGGGGGCGTGAGGGGAGAAGTTGGGGTAGTGGCATAGTTGGGCAGCGGTGGCGGCGAAGGCGAGGCCCATGGGTGTCATGCCGACAACGACGAGGTGGACATATCGCGGGCTGTCGGGGGTGAGGAGGTAGCGGTCGAGGGTGAGGTGGGCGGCATCGGCCGAGGAGCTGATGAGGGTTTGACGGGCAATGGATTCGTAGCGGTTGATGACGGTGGTTTCGAGGCTGGTGTGCGATTCCTGCGGCAGGGTGCGGAGCATTTGTCCAGAGACGAAGTGGTCGATGTAGAGGTAGCACTGGGCCATGTGGGTGGCGTTGCTGCGCAGATGGCGCAGGGCGTTCCAGGTGGCTATGTTGCGTTGGTCGTTTTCGGGTTCGTTGTCTTCGCCGGTGATGAGTATGACGGAGGCCAGTTCAATCTGGCAGGAGCGGAGGGTGGCAGGGTTGGTGGGGTCGCCATGATAGATGACGAAGGGGAGGTCGCGGGTGTTGTCGGGAAGGGAGGTGTTGACAAGGCTGCGCAGGCTTTGGGCGTCGCCCGAGGAGAGGAAGACCCACGTTTTGCCTTGCAGCTCGGGATGTTCGGGGAGCTGTTTGAGGAGGTGGATGAAAGTATGGCTGCCGCCGAGGACAAGGATATGGTCGGCGAAGTGGTAGCGGGAAAGTCCGTCACGGTAGTTGTCGCGGCGGTTGAGGAGGATGGTGGTGAGGGTAGCGACAAGGAAGGCAGTGAGGAGGGCAGAGCCGACGACGACAATGAGGAATTGGAAAAGCAGAGGGAGACGCGAGCGAAGGGGGAAGTTGCCGGCATCGAAGAAGAGACCGGTGGTTTCGGCCCAGCGGGGTACGCCGCCAGCAGTGGAGAGGGTGAGCGGGGAAGAAGGCCATAGGAGGCCGAGGAGCCAGAAGAGCAGTAGCAGGAATGCCCCCAGACCGAGAGGCCAAAGGAGGGTTTTCCATGCCTGATGGGTATGGAGAGAACGGTCGAAGTGCCATAGGAGGCGTTTCCATTTGCTGGCTATCTGCATGGTGGTATGATGAGTGGGTTAAAAAATCGGACTTGCAGTGGAGGGGGTTAGTCGGGGTATTGAGGGATGTCGAGCATGTGTGTGGGTTCGGCAAGGAAGAGCGTGGCGGTGTTTCTGGGGTAGTTAAGGGTCAGGGTGAAGAGGTCGGGGTGTTCGGCCCGGATGGGGGAGAGGTGCTGTTCGATTTGTTCGGCAACAGGCATCTGTTCGGAAAGCCGGATTTGGAGGGCCTGCAACACGGTGTTGCGCATGATGGGAGCAATCTCGGAGTAGTATTTGATGAGAATTTTGTTGCGTTCTTTGTCGGAAGCTTTGTTTAGCTGTTGGGCGTAGCGGTGGTAGATTTGTTTGCATTGTTCGTCAGTGGTGTTGTACAGGTCGTCAATGCGGCTATTGAAGGATTCCCATTGGTCGATGAGTGGTTGGATAGGTTTGAGGTATTCACTTGCTTCGGTGGCTTGCTGGATGAGGGCTGCTTGAGCGGTGCCCTCTTTGTAGTGGGCTTGGAGGTAGGCTTGCTGTTGGTCGTCGGGAAGGGTGGCAAGGTGGTCGAGCTCTTCGCGGGAGAGGCCAGTGGACATTTCAGCTTGGCGGTAGGCTGCTTCGGTCAGCTCGGTTGAATCGGTCAGGGAAAGTATTTTCATGGAGAGGCTGAGGATGTTGGACTGGAAAGAGGCGACGGGGCTTACTATCATTTTAAGGGTCTGTTCGTTGAGCTCGGCTTCTTTGTATTTGGTGTATTGCTCGGCAGTGGGTAACTCGGGCATCTGTGTCGTGAGCAAGAGGCTGATGCTGGTGGGCTGCTCGTTGGCATTTTCGTCGGCAGGGGTCTGTTTCTTGTTTTGCTCCAGTTTGCTTTCAAGAGACTTGGCGGCGGCATCGACTGCTTTGTCGGTTATTTTCTCGGTGGCTTTTTGGGCTGCTTTCTTAGCGGCTTTGTTCAATATGTCACCGAGCTGTGCATTGGCGGTAAAGGCTGTGAGGATGAGACTGGCCAGAAGAAGTAATGTTTTCTTTTTCATAATAGGGTGGTTTTGTTTTAGTGGGTTTTATTAATTCAATTTTAAAAGTGCGTGTCTTCGGCATGCTGGTTTGATAATCTCCACATTATGAGTTGGGGTTACTGAGAGTTTTCCTGATTGAAGCAATATGTGGAAGTCCTTTTTTTGATATAACGGGAGATTGTGTGTATTATTGTGATATAATATATTTATGTTGTGTCTGTTGTCAAAAAACCATTTTTTTGGAGGGGGGTGCAGAAGGATGAGGGGTAGTGGGGAGGATGGGAAAAGGTGTAGAGAAGAAGACTGGAGGGGTTAGAATTTGAGACCAAGGGTAAGGAAGTAGGTGCCGGTTTCTTCGAGGAAAGAAAGTTTTTGCATGCCGATGCGGTAGCCGGCATCAAGACTGAGGAAGTTGAGAAGGTCGAGACCCGCACCGCAGGCGAGACTGTATTGGCCCAAGATATTGAATTGTTTGTTGAGGAGAGAGAATTGCATGAGGGGTCCGAAATAGGCACGGGCGGCGAAGAGTTTGACGGGTTCCCATCGGAAGCCGAAGAAGAGGGGTACGTCGAAGTAGCTGAATTGGCGGTTGTTGAAGGCGTTGGCCATTTTTGAGAAGAAATTGTTTTTGTGTGCGGCTTCTTCCCAGTTGGTGGCTATGCCGTAGTGGACTTCGGGCTGGATGTAGAGTGAGCGCCAGACGGGGATGCGGAGGGAGAGGCCGACGGTGGAATGGCTGAAGATGCCGAAGGCTCCATCGTTGAGATTGCGTGAGAGGGCATTGATGAAGTCGTAGGAGGGCGTGAAGTAGTTCATCTTAAGGGAGAGTGCTGCCTTTTGTTTTTTTGGTTTCGAGCCGGACGGGGTTTCGGCATAGGCAGAGGCCATTGAAAAGAATGCCACAAGGAGGGCGAAGAGCGTGATTTTAGATATGCGCTTCATGGTGTGCAATTGTGTTTGTTTGGCAAGAGCGAGGGCTGATGCCATTGGTTTGTTTTTCCTCTTTGAGGAAAAGAAACGCTAAAAGGAGTTTTTTATTGCACGGAGGGATGAAAAAAGGTGGCAGAGACGTATGTGCCTGTCACCTTGTTTTGGAAACCAATTCTTTCCCGGGCTTGAAGACAGGAGTACAGTGTGCTTGAATGACAGTGTAGGAGTCGTTGTTTATGTTGTAGGCACGTTTGGCATTATGGTGCCGTACGATGAATGTGCCGAAACCGCGCAGGTAGATATTGTGTCCGTTGGTCATGTTGGACTTGATGGTGTCGATGAGTTCGTCGATGATGAGGGCGCAAGTTTGGTTGCGGATGCCTGTGCGGGAATGGATTTCTTTTACTATATCAGATTTAGTCATTGGAAAGGATGTGTGAATAGTTTATTATTAGTAGTTGGTTATCCTGCGGATTAATTGGAATGTAAGGAGGCAAAAAAATAGCCGTGAGGGCTTGGGAAATTGAAAAGAAATAAGGGTTGAACCGACAGTGGAATGTCTGTGCCTTTTACTAATTTTGTTATGGATTTGTTAATCATTTCCAGTCTATCTATTCCTTTTAATTGTTTTTTATATTGTTTGATATTTTGAAAAGATTTAGTGCAAATTTACATGATTTTTTGGATATAAACAAAAAAAGATTTGTTAATTCCGTCTTTTTGTCTTTTTGAAAAAAAGTGGGAGGGGAGAGGGTCGGTTGAGGGAATAAAAAAAAAGACCCCTGACCGTAGACAGGGGTGTCTTTTTCTGAAGAAGGGTAGCGCCGAAGACGGCGTTTATTGTTGGCGAGCGATTTCGCCGAATTCTTTAGCTGAGACTTTCACAGCCTCGGGGTTGACTTTTTCCTTGAAGAGGACGTAGGTTTTGTCGACGGTGAGTTTGTCGACGATCTGGCGGACGTTGTTGCGGTCTTGGGCAATGGAACGGGCAGATTGTTCGAGGCGCTCTTCGTATTTGGCATCGTCCTCGTCTTCGTGTTTGGAGCCGGAGTTGCGGAGGATGTCTTTAACGTAGTCGACGATTTCGTTTTGGGTGGGTTCGATAGACTGAATCTTGTTGAGAGAGTTGTCGAGGAGTTCCCATTTGAGCGAAGGAAGATAGGTGTCGGCCCATTCATTCTCAATGGTCTCGGCGGTGACGTTTTTGTCGGAGTTGCGGGAAAGAATCCAGCGCTTGAGGAATGCCTCGGGCATGGTGGCGTTGAAGTTGTCGAGGAGCTGCTTACGGACTTGGTTGACGAAAAGAATCTGGCACTGCTCGTCGTTGGCTTTCTCGATTTGGGAAGATACAGCTTTGCGGAATTTGTCGAGTTCTTTGATGCCCTGACCGGGGAAGACTTTTTCGAAGAGTTCCTCGTTGAGTTCGGCAGGGGTGATGTGGGAACAGCCGCTGATTTCGATACGGATGTCGCTCTTGAATTTCTTGGCTTCGGCAGATTCGAGACGGAGGGTCTTCTCGATGACAGTGGGGGTGAATGCCTTGGCGGCGTTGATGACAACGGATTCCTTGGCTTTCTTGCCGATGAAGAGAGCGGAGATTTCGGGATCCTTGATGTCGGAGAGTTTGAAGGAGCAGAATGTGGAGACACCGCCTTCTTTGTCGGTGCCTTCCTTGGTCAGTTCGATGGCTTTGCCGTAGACCTGGGCATTCTCGACGATGGCTTCGGGGGATTCGAATTTGCCAAAACGTTCGGTGATGTCGTTGACTTGAGAGTCAATGTCCTTGGCGGTAACTTTGATGGAGTAGAGTTTGGCGTCGACTTTGTCCCATTCGATATTGATGTCGGGGAAGAGGGCAGCGTCGAAATAGAAAGTGAAGTCCTTGCCGTTGGCAAAGTCTGGGGTGCCGGTCTTCTCTTCGTTGGAGAGGGGAGAACCGATGATGTCGAGTTTTTCGTCGTCAATATATTTGTAGAGAGACTCACCGAGGAGATCCTGAACGGCGTCGGCAACAATGGTGGGTTTGTAGATACGTTGGATCAAGGCCATTGGAGCCATACCTTTGCGGAAGCCGGGGACGGTGGCTTTGTGTTGATATTCTTTTAACTGTTTTGCAACCTTCTCGGCATAGTCATTTTCTGCAATGTCAACCTTGATGCAGAGGTCCAATTCCCCTAAGTTTTCTCTGGTGATATTCATCTTTTTTATCTAATTTATTGATTTCTTGTTGTTTTATTATTTTCAAACGAAATGCAAAGATACGAACTTTTTTTGATATATATAAATTTTAGTCGAACGTTGTTGAAAAATGTGAAAAGGGATGGGTCGAAAATGAGAGTACATAAGCAAATATATCCATCGAAGGGAGGTTTGCCATAGGAGGTTTGGAAAAAAGATGATATATCGAAAAAAATGTGTATCTTTGCAGTGTGAAATCTAAATAGAAATAGCATGTAATAGAATAGAAATACAAGATATAAACAACTGAGCTTGACGCTCTTGTTCTCTTGCGCTAAGTCCGGAAAACTTAATGAAAGTGAGAATGAGAAAGCGGAAGGTTCACGTCCTAGGGGCGTGGATTTTCGTATTACTTATTTACTTTCAGGGCTATTCCGGACGCCCAGCGTAAAAATAAGCAGTGTAAACGAAAGAATCACGCCTTTCTTCGTGCCCCTTATTTTGAGAATATCGGCTTTCCAGCTCAGGCAGGGAAGCCGAAAACTGTTTGTATAGAGTAGGCATAATCTTATTCAAAAATATCAAAACAACATGACTCGAAACAACAAGCGGGAGTACAACGCTCCCATGGTGGAAGTGCTTTCAGCCCGCGTGGAGCGCGGTTTTCAGGTTAGCGGAGGTGGTCTTGCCCCCACCGGCAGCAACGAGAATCTTGTCAGCAGCGGCGAGGTGCACGGCGGCAGCGACTTTGATTGATTTGCCTCACGCAACGCCTCCGCGTATCACGCGTATTACACGGATAGATAATATTTGTGATACGTGGAGAAAAAAACGCGAAACACGTGGAAAAAACATTAACAACAAAACACAAACAATTAAAAATGAAAAGAACATTAGTAAGTTTATTGAGTCTGCTGGCTCTGTCAAATCTATTAACTCTATCCTCCTGCCAGAAGGAGACCATGGGCGACGGCACGCAGTTCCGTGCCACGATGGAGGTATGCACCTCGAAGGATGGCAAGACCGCCCTCAACGGCACCGCGCTCAACTGGGTGGAAGGCGATCAGATTGTGGTGTACGGCACTGAGGGCAACGGCTTTTATCGTGCCACCCCGCAGACTCCTGCCACTGTGGCAGTGTTCAACAATGTGAGCGGTACGGTGGGCAATGCTCCCTTCCGCGCCT
>DBXQ01000105.1:7344-21281 GCA_002309955.1 Bacteroidales bacterium UBA1208 | reverse complement strand
ACTGAGGAATAAGGAGCGACGGAAGAACGACCGAGCCTACGTCGGTCATTGAGTCGGAAAACGGGATAGAGAGATTATTATCAGTCTTTTCATTTTACATGCCTCCGCTTTGCTCCCGAACGGCCTCCGGCTGAGGCCTGCCTGCCCTAATGGCTGATTTGGGATTATGTATGTTTGGTGTTTCGGTGCGAAGGGGTGTCACTCGTTTCCAGGGATTGGGAATGGTGTCCGGCAATGCGTTGTGCAAAGGTGTAAAGGTGGCATCGGTGTGGCGAAATGTTTGCGTTTTACTTGTATTTTAATTCTGGGTATTGTGTTTTTTGATTTGTTACTATTTTTTTTATGAATGAGGTATATAATTGTTTTTATGTTGTTTTTTTTTATTTTCTGTAGTTTTTGGTGTTTATTTTGCGTTGTTATAGGTGTGAGACAAGGTGATTCTTTCGACATATTGCTCCACCGTTATCACCGCATGCTCTACTCCATCAGCAGGAGGTTGAGCCGTCGCGGTGTGGCAGCCGAGGACCTGTTACAGGAATCTTCGTTGGCATTGTGGCAGAATCGCGATAAGTTGATGGCTGTTCCGGAGGGTCCGAAGCGGACGGCGTGGGTTTGGCGGACGGCCTACCATGCGGCGGTTGATGTAGTGCGGCGGACAAAGCCTACCGAGCCTTTGCCGGACAATATTGAGGATCTGGAACGGGAATCGCAGAAATCGGGGTACGAAAGTGTACGGTTATATAACAGAAAGGAACTTATTGAAGAGTTGTATGAGCAGATAGGGCTGCTGGACGAGCCGGACCGGACGATAGTGATGATGCAGCTTCAGGGGTATAGCTATGAGGAGATAGGCCAGTGTGTCGGCATGACGGTGAAGAATGTGAGTGTCCGGTTGGTGCGGATAAAGGAAAAGTTACGGTTGGCAATGGGGGGCGAGTAGCGGTAGTTGTGATTGTGTAATTGTATGATAATGAATATAACAAGACAAGAATTGTTGAGATAATACATTTCAGGAAGTGGAACATAAGGTATTAACAAGGGAGGATTTCGATAACCTGTGGCAGCAAGCCGAAGCCGAGATGCATGTACGCAAGTTGGTGGAAGGGTATCCCGCATGGAAACGCAAACAGCGGTGGATTGTTTCTGGATGTGCGATATGCATTTTGGGGATTGCCGTTATCTTGCCGCTACAGTTACAGCAGCCCAGAACGTTCGACAAGGTCTATTGTAACCGCACCGCTATTGCCGATGAACACTGGGTGGATGTGGCCTCCGAGATGCTAACATTGGAAATGTCATGAAGAAATTGATGATTATGATGTTTTTGTTACTGCCACTGATGGTTTTGGGACAGAGTGACCTCTACCGCCAGTATGCCGCGCGTAATGATTTGACAGTAGCGCAGGTGGTGGGATTCCGCATCGGTGACACGGTAAGTGTGGATGTGTTAATCATAGTGGCCGATAACGACAAGGCTTGGCAGCAGCTAAAGAAGGAGTTTGATATTAGGACAAGTTCGGGTTGCACATCGTGGCTCGGAATGCGTAGGTTCCCCGCACGACGCACGCGTTGGACAGGAGCTCCCTGCTGCAAGGTGATAGCCTCGCACGAGCGCAGAACGCTTTGCATTTACTCTGTCAACAACCAAATGGAATATGATTCTTTGCTTGAATATCAATTTAGTAGAATGGAAAAATAAGCTATACGAAATGAAGAATAAAATCACTCTTATGTCCCTTGTGGTTATGTTGTGCGTGATGTCGTGCAGACAGGATCCTACTGTGGATACCAGACAACCCTGGCCCGACGGCGAGCAGACTATTGCCTATACCGTGGACGAGACCATGGCGGAGCTGACGCTGCGTTCCGATGCCGACTGGGACAACTTTATGGGGCGTTTGCTTGACTATGCCGAGGCGGGGTGTGCTGTGAGCCTGTACAATGCCGGCCGTCAGGTGAAGTCCGGGTATGGCACGGGGTGGGAGAAGGGGGCTTGTTGCCCCAAGAAGGAGGTGACGTTTAGTTCGACCGACCGAAGGGAGATGATGGATTGGTGCCGCAGGATGGAGTCGGACGGCAAGACGGTCACTATTGTTTATGATAAACGCACGGGCACGTGGTCGGGCACTGCATATGTCCGGGCACCCCATGAGGCTCCTCCGTCTGTCACCGATGTATATTTCTATTATGAACTTGGCGGAGAGCGGGTGTTGTGTACTGTTGACACGACTACGGTCTATGTCGCTATGAGCGTGCTGGCCGACAGTGTGTTGATTAAACAGCTTATGGCTATGGGCGACGCCCTGCAGGTGTACGGCAAATTTATTGTCATTGAGAATCTGAAGGTGGGGTACACGACGCTTCAGAATATGCTTGACAACAGCGGGCAACTTGAATTGCTTTCGCCGGCGATCCTGCATCATGTCTACCCGGATTCTATGCTTTTTGTGGCGGTGCCTCCCGGCAATATTGCGGCTTTCCGCGAGTTGCTGTCAGGGCGGGGGATGACGGTTGTCGACAGTGTCCCTTCCGAGGGATTCTATCAGCTGAACACGGGCAGCCGTTTTGGGTTGAACACGGTCAGGGCGGCTGCAGATCTTTATGAAACGGGTCTGTTCAACGATGTGACTCCTTATTTGTTTGAGATTTATCACAACAAGGGGGAGGCAGGAAGGGAATGTAAACGGTTTTCGGGGTTCTGTGGTGGCCGGGATACGGTCGCACCTGCAGTCCCCCATAAAAATTAAATTAATATTCATATGAAGAAAACATTTTTTCTGTTGTTGATGGCTAATTTCGCCATCGTTGTTATGGGGCAGTCGTTTGTCTCCACTCAGCCTGCCAACCGCAATGTGCTGATAGAGGAGTATACGGGTGTCAGCTGCCAGTACTGCCCGTTGGGGCACAAGGCCACGGACTTTACGCTGGGGGCATTTCCCGGCAGGGTGTATGCCATAAATATCCATCAGGGGATGTTTGCCACTCAGTTCACCACTCAGTGGGGTAACGCTTTGGCGCAGCAGGCGATGGTGAACAGCTATCCCACTTCGTCGGTGAACCGTCACGGTTTCTTCGGTTCGGGCATCAGTATCGACCCTGGCCAGGCGTATCCCTGTGCGTTGCAGGTGATGGAGATGGAGGCTCCTGTCAATGTGGCGGCCACGTTCGACATCGACCCGGTTTCCCGCTTGATGGTTGTAAAGGTGGAGGTTTATTATACCGGCGATGGCCCCGGTGGTTTTAATATGCTGAATGTGGCATTGGTGCAGAACAATGTGATGGGCAGCCAGACGGGCGGGGCACAGTATTATCCCGAAAACATGGTGAATGGACAGTACCGCCACAACCATATCCTGCGCCATCTCCTTACAGGGCAGTGGGGCGACACTATTCGTCACATCACTGCGGGTTCTTTCTTCACCAAGGAGTATGCCTATGTGGTGCCGCAGCAAATAGGCGACCTTGCTGTGGGCAGTGTGGATGATCTCGGTGTGCTTGTTTTTGTATGTCAGGACAAAAAGGAGGTACTCAATGTGTGCGAAGCCATCCGTAAGGGGGACGAGGCTTATTTGGCCTATGGTGGAACGGGTGGTTACGAATGTTCTCTCGATTACCATCCTTACGTTAAGGTTGTGAATCCGACCGACAGGCCTGTCAGTAACCTTCGCTTTGATGTGAATGGTATGAGTATGACACGAAACAAGACCATTGCCCCATATGCCACAGACACGGTGCAGGTGGCGTCCTACAGCATAGTTGAAATGCCTGCCACTCATCAGCAATATGGCGAAACTGCCACGGTGCGGTTGACGGGCTATATTTCTGACGGAAGGGAGGTGAGTGTGGCTGGCGAGGCTGTCGGCATCGACTATGCGGGGGTGGATATCTACACGGTAGCGGGACCTCTTACTCTGAGTATCAAGTATGACAGTTACCCTCAAGAGGTTTCGTTCTCATTGGCGGGGCTTTCTGATTGCCAATACTATTACCGTGTCACGGGTGAGGATGCGGATGCAGGGAGAACGGTAACTTATACACTTTCGCCCGCTTCGGCAGGTCTGTACAGGCTCAAACTGATGGATGTGGGTGCTGACGGATTGAACGGGATTGTGACGGTGACCGATGGGGCAAACAACACTCTTTTCAGTCGCAATGCCAAGGATTTGTTGTTATGGGACAACTATTATTTCAATATTACCACTCCGGGTACCGATGGCCCAACGGGAACTGTTGTGGGCATTGAGGAAGGAGATGTGGTGAGTACGGAGTGGAGTGTGTGGCCGAACCCGGTGAACGGCATACTTCATATATCGTGTCCATCAGGCCTTCGTTATTCCGAGGTGCTTGACTTTTCGGGTCGCGTATGGGCATCCACAACAGGAGAGGAGGTTGATCTCTCTTCCCTGCTACCCGGACTGTACATCCTCCGTGTTGTAACGGGCAGCGGCATGAGTACAAAGAAAATCATTAAATATTAATTAATAAAATTTTACAGCAATGAAGATGATGATTAGATTTTTTATGGCAGGTATGCTGGCTTTGGCGTTCGTTGGCTTTGCCGGCTGCAAGAAGGAGCCTGTCAATAACCAACCCGGTGGCAATACAGACCCGACGGAACTTGTTTATGAGACCCTTGTTGGAACCGAGTGGGAGGGTACCTATGCTACCACTACCCAGACCCAGTATGGCAGTGTGCCTTGCACTATTCATTGGACTGTCGACTTTCTCCGTGACGGTCGTGGCGAGGTGATGTTCTGGATCGAGAGCCGGGCTTTTGATGCGGATCAATATTCGTGGGAGATGACCTATACCTATGATGGACACAATGCGGGTGTCATCACTGACGAGGACGGAAATTGGCCCTTCACTTGTGACCCGTACAACCGTACCATGAATGTGACCTTACAATTCCAGACCCAACATGAAGAGGGTGGTCAGATGTTTACCTACGGGGGTCCGACAACTTTGCACCAGACAAGATAATCCATGTCAACACATAGCATATATCCACAATTAAAAGTTGCAGCAGGGTGTGGCAAAAGAGTGTTGCCACTCATTGCTGCCATTGTTATGAGTCTCACTGTTCATGCTGCACCCATCAGTGTCGACAAGGCAGCTGCGGTGGCAAAGACCTTTTTGGAACAGACTTTGCAGGTAAAGAGTCCTGTCCGGATGGAGTTGCAGTCGTGGCCTTATGATGCCGTCTATCTGTTTGCCATGTCTCATGGAGGCTGGATGATGGTGGCAGCCGATGATTGTGCACGTCCGGTGTTGGCCTATTCGTTGTATGGAAGAATAAATCCAGATTCAATGCCTGTGGCTTTGCAGAACATTGTGGGTGTCTACCAGCAGGAAATAGGGCAAATCCGTACCGTCAAGGGTCACCCATGTCACGAAGAATGGAAGCAGTTGTTGGCTGGAAGATCCATTCAACAAGCTAAGGAGGAAGAAGTTGGACCGTTGCTCACAACCCAGTGGTACCAGAAATCGCCCTACAACCAACTCTGCCCAGGATATACGATGACAGGCTGTGTGGCCACCGCCATGGCACAGGTGATGAAATACTGGAACTATCCTGCTTTCGGACGTGGAAGCCATTCCTACACCGACGATTCTGGCTATGGCACCCAAAGCGCCGACTTCGGCAACACCTGTTACGACTGGGACAACATGCCCAACCGCCTGACGGGGAACTCCACTGCCGCTGAAAAGGCAGCCGTGGCCACACTCATGTACCACTGCGGTGTAAGCGTCAACATGCACTACTCCACCGTCTACAGCGGCACAACCCTTATCAAATGTGAAACCGCCTTGCCCGATTATTTCCGCTACAACCGTCATGATATCCGTTATT
Organism: Bacteroidales bacterium UBA1208; assembly: GCA_002309955.1. Classification (GTDB taxonomy): domain Bacteria; phylum Bacteroidota; class Bacteroidia; order Bacteroidales; family P3; genus Colimorpha. The sequence goes on along the minus strand of DBXQ01000105.1, from coordinate 15,427 downwards.
GTGCAAAGGGACAGATGAGCAACGACGCTTGGACCGACACGCTGATTGCCGAACTTCGTCTACTGCATCCCATCCTGTACGGGGGCGACGGCCCCTCTGGTGGTCATTGTTTTATCTGCGACGGCTTCAATGCGCAGCGATACCTCCACTTCAACCTCGGCGAGGATGGCGAGGGCGATGGCTACTATCAAGTCGGTGCCATCACCTATGGTGCATATTCTTTCAATCAGGCCAATGTTGCCATTTTGGGATTGCATCCCGAATATGGCCTCTATCTCAGTGAGGAGACGGTATGTTTCACCCGCGTTGCTGCCCAGCGACAGGTATGGTTCAGCACCAGCGACACTGTCAACGCACCTTGGACAGCCATCCCGTCCGACGATTGGATTCATGTCGATAACACTGATTCCAGCCATCTTGGACAGGTTACCATTAGCGTGACCGAAAACAACACTGGAGCGGAACGCACCGGTACCGTGATTTTTTCACAGGGCAGCCTCTCCGTAACCCTCAATGTTGTGCAGGAAGCCTACGACCCTGCCACCGACTACTGCCTCTTGACAGTAGAAATGGAAAACACCCATAATGAACCTTGGGCAGGTGATGCTCACCTAAGCTTTGAGTCACCCAGTGGCACTGTGTACGGCATTGCTCAGCATACAGCCAGTAGTCGTACCAGTACGGCAACCATCAGTGTGGCTCCTCATGATGTCATGGTGCGCTGGCATCCTGGTGGCGCATTGGATCGCTATATCAACTACAAGGTCAAAAACAGGTATGGCGAAACCTTGGTCGAGGTCAATAATGCATACTTCGACGGTGATGACGCGCTCATCGTATGGCCTTGCAATCGTCTGAGAATAGACGATCCGCAGGATGTAAGTCAGGAATGGAGCGTATCGCCCAATCCTACAACGGGACGGCTAACCGTTGCAGGCAATATCGATAACGGGCAACCTGCTTGTTTGGAGGTATTGGATGCCGCAGGTCGTGTGCTGCAGCGCACCGCGGGCCTTACAGTTGACATTACTCATCTTGGCACAGGCATTTATTATATAAGGATAATCACTGAAAACGCTGTCAAGGTAATAAAAGTGGTAAAAGGACTAAGCCAATGAAAAAGACACTCATTCTTGTAACGGCATGCCTGATTGCCGTGGTCGCTACAGCCAAACCGGTGACGCAAACAGAAGCCAGCCGCGTGGCCAATCATTTCTGGCAATCTGTACTTCATGGCAAGGGTCATGTGCATTCATGCTCTTGGCAGTATGGTGAAGTCTATCTGTTCGTGGGTGAGCAAGGTGGTTTTGTCATGGTGTCGGCCAACGATTGCGCCCACCCTGTGATAGCCTACTCGCTTCATGGCAGATTATCGCCTGATTCATTGCCTGTGCAGGTGTCGGAAAGAATGGAAGCCTACTGTGGACTGATTGCCGACGGAATACGCTATCAGGTGGCGCCCACGGCCGCCGACGCCTCACGGTGGGAATATCTCCTCAGTGGCGACTTGCTCAAGGAAGGAGACAACGACGACCGTATCGGTCCGCTGCTGGAAACCCATTGGCACCAAGACGGAGGCTATGCCCTGCTTACCCCGCAGCACACTCCCACAGGTTGTGCGGCCACTGCTCAGGCACAAATGATGCGCTACTGGCGCTATCCCGCCTTCGGTCATGGCAACGAGACCTACAACTGTCCGCCCTATGGTGCCCAGTCGGCTGATTTTTCCCACACCCTTTATGACTGGGCCAACATGCCCGACCAGGTAACCGCTGGCAGCCCCTACCAACAGCAGTTGGCCGTATCCACGCTGATGTACCATATAGGCGTAAGCCTACACATGGGATATGATCCCAGTGGCAGCGGTGCCGCAGGTCTGGTAGGGCATGCGGGTACACCCAGTATCGACAACTCGCTTAAAGACTACTTCTACTATAGCCGCAATATGCGCCCCATATACAGGACCGACGGATATACCGACCAGCGGTGGGCCGACAGCCTTATTGCCGAGCTACGTCTGCAACACCCCATTATTTATTGCGGCGTGGCTCCCGAGGGTGGGCACGGCTTCGTGTGCGACGGCTATGAGTACCGCAACGGACAAGTCTTCTTCCATTTCAACTTCGGCTGGAGCGGCAACGGCGACGGCTACTACACCGTCGACGACATCTGCCCCAACGTCAGCCCAACAGGTGAAGTAGGCTCAGTATACCATTTCAATCAAAGCAACCAAGCATTGCTCGGTGCTGTGCCAGACTATGGCCTTCATGTCAGCGACACATTGCTCACCTTCACCCGCGACGGCGGCAGCCGCCAGATGTTCTTCTGCAGCATCGATACCTCCGCATCGCCGTGGAGCGTCAGTGCCGACCAGCCTTGGGTGACTATAGAACGCAACGGAGTGGAACATGTCGGGACGATAACCGTTGCAACCGACGAAAACACCACAGGCAGTGAGCGTCAAGCCACCATCACCTTTACGCAGGCGGGACAATGCATTTCTGTCATAGTGGTGCAGACCTACTACACCCCCGACGACTACTGTCCCCTCACCGTTGTAATGGAAAGCACCCGCAACGGGGGGTGGGAAGGTGGTGCCTACCTCAGCTTCGAGAGCCTCTCGGGTTACGTCTACGGCACAGCCAAACTCAACTCTGGCAGCAGAGCCACCGTCGAGGTAGGCGTGGCTCCCCACGACATCAACGTGGTTTTCCACCACGGCGGAGGCTCCGACCGCTATATCAACTACCGTGTCCTCAACCGCTATGGTGAGGAACTGGTGTCGGTCGAATATGCTTTCATGAACGGTGGCACGCACTTCATCGAATGGCCGTGCGCCCATCTGTCGGTTGAACAAGCGGAAGAGAAACCCGTATTCTGCCATGTATGGCCTAATCCCGTCAGCGAAGTGCTGCACATCGAAGCCAGTACCCTGCTGCGTGCCGAGCTATACGACGCATTCGGCCGCGCTGTGGCTTCAACACCAACCTCTGATATCGACCTATCAGGTCTGCCCGCAGGTTTCTATATCCTCCGTGCCGTTACCTCCGACGGTGTGTCTGAATCCAGAATAATCAAGCAATAATCAAAAAACACAAACACATGAAAAAATTCCTTTTACTGATTGCGATGGCCTTTGCCACCATTTCTTTCTCCTCATGCGAAAAAGAACCCGCAGCCAATAATCCTGACAACCCGGGCACACCCGACGTCCCGACAACACTGGACATCGTGCGCACCTCCTGGCAAGGGGTCTACAGCGGCACCGTTGTGCACCCTCAGGCGGGCACCCTGCCATGTGTCTTGACATGGACAGTCGACTTTGTCGACGAAACCAATGTCAGCATTCTTCTCGAGATGGTCACGGGTGGGCAAACCCAGCAGCCGCAGGAAATGGCCTGCACCTATACCTATGATGGACATAAAGGCGAAATTATCAGCGAAGAAGATGGCGAAGTGCAGCGTGATCCCTTCGAGATTGACCCCGTCAATCGCACCTTCACCATCGACCTCCGCATCACCACAGGCTTCTCCCAAGAGAACCCGCAAGTTGTCGGCGGCCTCACCACATTCCATCAAATCAGATAATCAAAAATTAATTCAATAAAACCATTAAAAAGTAACACACAAATGAAAAAGAACATCTTCAGACTGCTATGCGTTACACTGCTGGCAGGCATGGCATTTGTCTCATGCGAAAGAGAAAACATCACAAACGGCAAGTACACCGTAACCGTCACTTCGGCCAACGACCAGATGGGCAAAGCATACGGTGGCGGCCAGTATGAAGCTGGTGAAACCGTCCGTATCTGGGGCACCCCGGAAATCGGCTATCAGTTCGACCGTTGGAACGACGGCAACACTGAGAACCCCCGCAACATCACTGTCAACGGTGATGTGACTTACACAGCCTACTTCAAGACCATTGGCTCCAACCCCGACACCACTGGCGGCGGTGGTGAGACACCGGGCGAATTCACTGCAACGGTTATTATGGACGGTACCCCTTATAACGGCATTGCCCTCGTGAGCATGGGTCAAAACGACAACCTCTTCAACCTTGCTGTTTATATCGGCGAGTCAGGTCCTGCTTTTGTCACCTACATCCTCCCGCGTACCGGCAACCAAACTATCAACGATGGTATCCAGAGCTTCTTCTATGGTAGCGAAAGCGACTTTGTCGAAACTCCACAGGGCAGCATGCCTCCCTATTTGACCGTACCTTCGGCCGGATGCACCTACGATGTCAGTGTCACTGCCCTCGACATCAACGCCCAGACCGTGACCATGTCGGCCAGTGGCACCATGCTCGACATTGCATCCGCCGAGGCTGGCCAGCCCCGTTTGGTTCCTTTCTCGGTCTCAATAGACGGCTCGTTCCAGTATCCAGGTACACCATCGAAATAGTTGTACATACTTTTTAACTTATTATCAGGAGGGACGGCCGTCGTTAGGCTGTCCTTCCGTCGTTTTTTACTCTTTCGTATTAATATAATTTCCAAATCGGCTGTTGGAAGAATGCATGTAATCTTTTCAACGCACGCCTTTTTTTTGCGAATCCTCTCCAACCTCTGCCTGTGTCATTTTATCACTGTCCTTGGCTCGCTTTTTCATCCACCCTTCGACCTCCGTTATACCTCAGTTCTCCTTCTGAAATGGGAGAACGATGGGAGAACGATGGGAGAACTGAAGAATAAGGAGCGACGGAAGAACGACCGGGCCTACGTCGGTCATCAAGCCGGAAAACAGGATAAAACGGTTATTATCAGTTTTTTCATTTCACATGTCTCCGCTTTGCTCTTGAACGGCCTCTGGCGGAGGCTTGATTGGATTTGGGTTGAACAACCGAAGAACAACGGTTGATGAGGAAAGGAGGTAGGGGCGGTTTTGTTTTTTTGACAGGCGTTGTCACTTTTAATGCAAATGTTGGCTCTAATCGTAATGGATTATTGCATGGTATGCAATTCAATTCCGCCGATGTGGAAGGGCAATTTTTGGGCGTTTTCCACGTTATATAGTCATTAAAAAATTCTTGTCCTATGAAAGCAAATGTCTCTGTCTTTTTTATTGTCGCAGTTTTTGCATTTCAGCCGCTTTGTGCCCAAAAGGGTGCGGTGGATGTGTCTGACCCGTATGGCCGCATCGAGAAAATGATTTCGAAACAGCGCTACACCGACGCCTACACCTTGGCCGACAGTCTGCGCACCGTTGCTATGACCCGTGCCCGTGCCGGTCAGAGAGGTTTTGCGACCAGTCGCCAGCTGCTCACCTCCACATGGTATATGGAGCGGGCGGCAATCAACTACCAGGAGGATGTGGCTGACAGCAGTCTGGCGCGCTTCCGTGCCATTCTGCCGTACCTCACCACTGTGGACAGCTGTCTGTGCTACATTTTCCTCGGCAACATCGACTCGGCGCTGGTGGACACGCTTGTCTTGCGAGAAGTGCCGAACATGCAGATTGCCGACTTTTGTTCCGCACCGAAGAGTGTGAGCTTCAACACCACCCCGACGATGTACGACCTGGTGATGCGCCTGGCCATGGAATATGTGCCGCAGAAAAGAAGAATAGATCTGCAGAGGCAGTTGACTGCGTGGTACAGCACATCCTGTCCCACGAAAGGGAGTGTGAACCTGATATTGTATAACGAGATTCGACTGATTAATTTCCTCGTTGCCCAGCCAAACAAGTCGTTGGCTTACCGCAAACGGTTGGTGCAGGATTGTCTGAACCGCTGCCGCTGGACGGGCAACGAGCAAATGGCCGAGTTGTACGATCGGATGGCTGGGTTTTATGAACAGGACGGCGACTACCTGACGGCACTGGCTTATAGCGACAGTGCCATTGCCCGCTGGCCGAAGAGCCAGGGCGGTGTGGAGTGTGCCAACCGTAAGCGCCAGATAGAAACCAAGAAGATTGATATGTCAATCTCAGAAGTCTCCTCTGCCGGACGCGACATACTGATGAGAGTGGAAACGCGCAATGTGGATAATCTCTACTACCGTGTGATTAAATATCCCGAATGGTACAAGAACTATTACAAGAGTGATTCAGAGATAAGAGCCCGGCTGTTGAAAGAGAGGGTGGTTAAAACGTGGAGCCAGTCGTTCTCCTTGCCGAAAGATTATAAGTTCTACAAACATTACGGCTATATTCCAGGCCTTGCCCCGGGACGTTACATGGTTATGGCATCGCCCACCAAGGATTTCACAAGCGAGGGCTTTTGTGCGAAAGGCTTCACCGTGTCGGCAGCGGTATTCGTGATTATGTCGTCGCCCGAAGACAGTGTGTACGGCTATGTGGTTGACTATGCGACAGGGGGACCGGTGGCAGGGCAGAAGGTGCAGCTGCAGCGCAGCAAGAACTACTATAATGCGAAGTATGGCACAGTGGCCACAGCCACAACCGATGCGCAGGGCTTTTTCGCCTTTGGCGCGGAAGGGGTCAAAGATAGGTACGAATTCGATTGGCGTTTGGTGACACAGTATAAGGGGTTGGAAGTGGTGAGTAACTGCTCGATTGGTCCCAACGAACGCGACACTGTCCGCGATGCTACCGAGATGTTTTTAGACAGGCCTGTTTACAGGCCGGGCGACACGGTGCAGTTTATGCTGGTGAAAGGCCGTGTGGAGTATAACCGCAGGGGATATGCCGTCGGCAGCGACCGACTGCGGCTGCTGCTGTTCGATGTCAACTACAAGGTGATTGACACGCTTTACGGCACCACCGATGCGTATGGCAGCCTCAGCGGGCGTTTCGTCATCCCCGCCCATGCGTTGCCGGGACGGTTCGTCATTCGCGCTTACCAAGCTGATTTCGACAACCGAAACGGTCGGGTTTGTGAGAAATCTTTCCTCGTCGAGGCCTACAAGCAGCCCAAGTTCACCGTCACCCTGAAAGGGGTTGACCGCAAAGATGCCGAAGGTCACTCGGTGGTTCCCTCGCTGGGCGACAGCTTGGTTGTGGAGGGGTTGGCAGCTTCGTACACGCAGGTGCCTGTTAGTGGGGCAAAGGTGGTTTATTCCGTCACACGGTCGATGTTGCGGCCGTGGTGGCGCAGATGGTTTGGGAACGGTTTGTACAGCGAGATGGTCACCATGGTGTCCGATTCGTTGGTCACCGATGCCGAAGGCCAGTTCCGTATTGCCTTCGTGGCCGAGCCCGACAGCAACATAGAGCTCTCAACCAAACCTTGTTTCACGTATGAGGTGAGGGTGGACGTGACCGATATAAACGGCGAGACACACAGCCAGAGCCTCACGCTCAATGCGGGATATGAGAACAGCTACATCTCTATCACGCTGCCAGAACAGCTGCAGGATCTGTCCAACGTGCAATACAAGTATTGCGACATCAACGGCACCCCGATGAAGGGGTATGTCGTCCTCAGCGTCGAGCGGCTGCGGCAGCCCGAACGTCCTTTGCTTTCGCACTCGCAGCTTCTTGCTGGCGTACGCCATACAATCAGCCGCGAGGAGTTCGGCAAGCGTTTCCCGCTGACGGCATATACCCGTGAGGAAGAGAATATGTGGAACTGGCCAGTGGAGAAACGGGTGTTTGATACCCGCGTGAAGTGCGAGGGGTTGACGCTCAACAGGGTGCCGATGCCTATGTTGGAACCGGGTGTATACCGCCTGCGGATGGCGACGGACGAGCATGGCAAGAGGACAGTGGCCGACACGTTGGTGGTAGTATATACCCCGAAAGGGAGCACCAAGGTGTATACGATGGATTTGCTGTGGTCGGACATCAACACCCAGGAGGCTCAGGTGGGCGATACCGTGGTGCTGCGTTTCGGCACACGCCATAGGGACGTGCATGTGGCTTACGAGATGGTGTGTGATGGCAAGACAGTGCAACGCCGCCTACTGCGTGTGGACAATGGGATTGCGACGTTGCGCATACCTGTAAGCGAGGTCCTGCTGGGTGGTTTCGATGTGAACCTGTGCGCCGTGAAAGAGGGCCGCTTTGAAAGGGAGCACTACCGTGTGGAGGTGCCCTTTGAACACAAGAAATTGGATGTGCAGATAGTGACTTTCCGCGACAAGCTCACACCCGGCGAGAAGGAACGCTGGACCATCAA
>DBXQ01000105.1:2373-7311 GCA_002309955.1 Bacteroidales bacterium UBA1208 | reverse complement strand
TGCTGCTGGGCATGTACGACGCGGCTTTGGACAACTATGGCTTCGGCGGCAACTCGTTTGCATGGTTCCCGTGGCGCAACACCGAGTCCAATACGGCTGTGGGATTGTCTTATTACCTCGATTGGCGTTATCGCGAGGGGCACGACCTGCTTATCCCTCATGGCAAATTTACGCCTTATCAAGGCAAAAGACCTGGCGGATGGAATTTCACCGCCCTCAATCATAGAGGCTGGCGTTGGCGAAACAGCATGTCGATGCCCGGCACACAGGTGGAGAGCATCGTGACCTCGGTGGGAGGCGTGGGATACGCTACTGCCCGAGGAGAGAGCGGCATGGTGACAATGAATGGGAGTATGCGCAAGCGTGCCGGAGTGAAGAACGCCATACAGGCGACCGAGGACGTTGTGGTGACTGATTTGGAAGTAGTGGAGGATGATGTCGAGATGGAGGAGGAGGCAGTGATGTATGCTGTTGAGCCTTCGGCAAAAACAAGAAGTGTCACGGAGGAGAAGCCCTACGTGCGCACCAATCTCAGCACCCTGGCCTTCTTCGAGCCCACACTTAGAACGGATAGGGACGGCACGGTGAGCTACAGCTTCACCGCCCCCGACCTGCTGACGCAGTGGAACGTGAAGGGATTGGCGTGGACGCAGGAGTTGGCCACCGGCTCGCTGGAACGGCAACTCATCACCCGAAAGGAACTGATGATACAGCCCAATATGCCCCGCTTCCTGCGCGAGGGCGACACAGCCACCCTGATGGCCAAGGTGATGAATCTGACGGACAGCGACCTCACGGTAACAGTGGTATTCTCTTTTGAAATTGAAAATTCAAAAGAGAGTGATTGCTTGAATGTGTCAATGAGTGAATGCTTGAGTGAAAATGCTCAGACAATCAAACAATCAAGCAATCAAGCATTAATAACGGTTCCCGCTCGTGGTACGGTGCCGGTGCAGTTTACGGTCACCGTCCCCGTGGGAGGCACGGTGGCTATGTATAAGTATATTGCCACGGCGGCAAAGCATAGCGACGGTGAGCAAGGTCCATTGCCACTGCTGACCAACCGTCAGGCTGTGACGCAGTCGGTTTCGATGTACATGAACGGCAAAGGGTCGAAGCAGTACACGTTGATGCTCCCCACTTCGGCAACTGCACAGCCGGTGAGCTTCACGGTGGAGTATACGGCCAATCCTATTTGGCTGGCCATCCAGTCGCTGCCCTTTATGAAGGAGTGCAGCAATCCGTCGAATATCTATCTCTTCAACAGCTATTATGTGAACACGGTGGGCAAGACTATTGCCGAACAGTTCCCGCAGCTGAAACACTGTGCCGACAACGCCATGGAAGAGGACAGCCCCCTGTTGCGCAACGAGGACATCAAGCAGACCCTGCTTGACGAGACCCCATGGCTGCGGTCGGGGTTGAGCGAGGTGGAACAGCTGAAGAACATCGCCCGTTTCTACGACAGCGAGACGTTGGAGCAGCAGTGCAAAGAGACTTTCGGCAAGTTGCAGAAGGAGCAGCGGCGCGATGGCGGCTGGCCTTGGATGCCTGGTGGCAGACATAGCAGCACTTATGTCACGCAGCATATCCTCAAAGGCTATGGGATGATGGCTCGGCAGATGTCGCGTGGCATCACCTCGATGGAGACCCGAGCCCTGGCCTACGTCGACAAGGAGGCTTACAAGGACTATCTTGATTGGCAGAAGTATCTGGCAAAACACCCCGACAGCAAATGCAAGCCTATCATGCTTGACTACCTCTATACGCGGAGCTATTATGCAGGCCGTTCCTTTGCCGGAGACGCTAAACAGGCCTTCGACTACTTCTACGGCAACGCCAAGCAGCGTTACGGCGACTACACTTCGCTTTACGACCAGGCATTGCTTGCCCTCGTATTCCAGAGGAACGGGGATAGCAAGTTGGCACGCGAAATGGTGGAACGCATACGGCAGAAAGCCCTCTATAGCGACGAGATGGGTATGTACTGGCGCGACAACAAGGCGGGATGGTTCTATTACCAACGCCCTGTGGAGACGCAGGCACTGCTTATCGAGACTTTCCGCGAGGTGACACCTCAGGACACTCACTCTGTTGGACAGATGCAGCAATGGCTTTTGAAACAAAAACAGACCACTCGCTGGAGTTCGGACATCGCCACGTTGAGGGCTATTCAGGCACTGATGCCAGTCGGAACAAAAAGATTTTCTCCTGCCCGTGTGCCTGACGACAATATTATAGTTCGGGGTAAGGCTTTGGTGGATACGTTGCAGGTGGATGTTGCAGGTGGTTCAGCAGGGTATTTGCGGCATACTTACCGCGGCGACAGCCTTGCATTGTTTACTAAAGGGAACAGCGTTTCTGCCTCCATTAAGCGGGATGTGAAGGGCATAAGTTGGGGGGCACTGTATTATCAGTATACCGAACAGATGGACAAGATTCCTGCCTCCGAGACAGGTATCACCCTGCAGCGGACACTCTACAAGGTGGAGGCAGACGGGTCGCTGACAGAGTTGAAGAAGGGTAGGGGAGTGGCCGTAGGCGACCGCTTGAGGGTGAGACTGAATGTGCAGTGCGACCGCAATCTGGAGTACGTGGAGCTGAAAGAGTTCCGTGCCGCCTGTTTAGAGCCTGTCAGCACCACCTCTGGCTGGGCATGGACAAACGGTCTGAGCTACTACGTGGCCATTAACAACAGCCACAACGCCGTCTATATCGACCGTTTGGAGAAGGGGAAATACGTTATCGACGCCGACTACTACGTCACCAACCCCGGCACCTTCACGCTGGCACCCTCAGTGCTGCAATGCCTCTACGCCCCCGAGTTCCGCGCAACAAGCCCCGGCCAGAGAATAGAAGTGAAATAGAAATGATAGAGGGGATAGATGCGATAGAAATGATAGATAATAGCCTATAATTTCTATTCCCTCTATCAAATCTATCAAATCTATCCCCTCTAAAAAATAAGATACTATGCAACAAGAAATAAACCACCACTACCTCCGCAAGCAAGCCCATTACGAGAACCTCTGGTTCTACCAGAAAACGGTGACGCTCTACGATATGACAGTGGTGTTCTGTAGGCGGTTCCTCCCTGCCCATGGCGACCGCACGGTTGACCAGATGGTGCAAGCAGCCCGTAGTGGTAAGCAGAACATAGTAGAGGGTTCAGCCGACGGAGTTACCTCCACCGAGCTGGAGGCCAAGCTGCTGAATGTGGCTCGTGCCAGCATCAAAGAACTAAAAGAAGACTACCTCGACTATCTCCGTGGCCATAAGCTCACGCTGTGGGACGAATCCCATCCCCGATATATTGGCATGCAACACTTCTGCCAAAAGCATAACAAGGTAGAGGACTATGAGCCCTTCTTCGACCGCTGGACCGACGAGGAGATGGCTAATGCGGCAGTGACCCTCTGTTGCATGGTAGACACCATGATGCAGACCTACCAAAAGAAGAAAGAAAAAGAGTTCGTCACCGAAGGCGGCATCAAAGAAAGGATGACAGCGGCAAGGCTTGGATTCCGCTCCGACCGCAAAGAAGAGTTAGAGGCCGCCTACAAAGAAATAGCAGCCCTCCGCACCCGCCTCCACCAGTTAGAGCAAGAAAACACCCTCCTCCGCCAACAACTGGAACAATATAAAGGAAAGCAGTAAATTCTTTTCTATCAAATCTATCCCCTCTATCTCCTCTATAGAAAAAAACAACCCCACACTATGCCTTCGGCAGTAATGTGGGGTTGAAGAAAAAAACGTCCAACTTGCAGAGAGTGGTTTACGGTCTAACCCAAGTAAAGGTAACCTCTTCTGAACTGGGCAGATTAGTGCCACTCTGCATTGCCGTTTGCACCGATAACGGGCAGGTTATGGTGCAAGCGGCGTCTCCTCCATGTACCCAATCTCCTGAAGAAATAGAAAGACAGCTGCACATGCGAGTTTTAGAAGTGACATTACTCATATTAAAGTTCGAAAGATTAAGACTGCTAATTCTAACACATTCACAAAACATATAACTCATATTAGTAACACTTGCTGTGTTGAAATTCGAAAGGTCAAGACTTGAAAGTCCAAATATCCCTTCATCAAAAGAAGAAGTTGCGCAGAACATATAACTCATATCAGTGACATTTTGAGTGTTAAAGCTTGATAGATTAAGACTGCTCAAGTTATAGCATCCCTTAAACATTTTACTCATATTAGTAACATTTGAAGTGTTGAAGCTGGAGAGGTTGATGCTACTTAATCCATAACATTGAGTACTTAATTCAAGATCATAAATAGCACAATCTTCAAACATAGAACTCATATCAGTGACATTTTGAGTGTTAAAGTTTGATAGATTGAGACTGCTTAAGAGGAAACATCCCTTAAACATTTTACTCATATTAGTAACATTTGAGGTGTTGAAGCTGGAGAGATTGATGCTACCTAATCCTATTATATAACCATATCCCGTATTATAATCAGCACAATCTTCAAACATGGAACTCATATCAGTGACATTTTGAGTGTTAAAGTTTGATAGATTGAGACTGCTTAAGTTATAGCATCCCTTAAACATTTTACTCATATTAGTAACATTTGAGGTGTTGAAACTGGAGAGGTTGATGCTACTTAATCCTCTTATAAAATAATCATAATAATTCCCATCAAAATTAGCACAACCTTCAAACATGGAACTCATATCAGTGACATTTTGGGTGTTAAAGTTTGATAGATTGAGACTGCTCAACATATAGCATCCCTTAAACATTTTACTCATATTAGTAACATTTGAGGTGTTGAAACTTGAGAGGTTGAGGCTGGACACACGACTACAACCCTCAAACATAGAACTCATATCAGTGACATTTTGGGTGTTAAAGTTTGATAGGTTTAGACTGCTCAAGTTACCGCATCCCTTAAACATTTTACTCATATTAGTAACATTGGAGGTGT
>DBXQ01000105.1:0-2275 GCA_002309955.1 Bacteroidales bacterium UBA1208 | reverse complement strand
ATAGAACTCATATTAGTAACATTTGAGGTGTTGAAACTGGAGAGGTCAAGGTTTGACAATTGACTACACCCTTCAAACATAGAACTCATATTGGTCACATTGGAAGTGTTTAGCCCATTAAAATTGATAGATTGCAGGTTATTCTTATTTTTGAACATCTGGCTGCAATTTGTATTGGCATTGATGGTTCCGGCAGGGGTACTTACCCTCCAGATGTTACCCTCTAAATTCCCATAAATAGGAGCGGCTGAATTTGATGTTGATAGTAAAGTTCCGCTCGTTACCCATGGTGCTTCACATATGAATTCAATGCTGGTAGCAGTTGAAGGAATTAGGCTATTGAACGTAGGTCCACTAACCAACTCTGCTGAGGGATACTGACTTAATTCAGTGATATTCGCTGTGACAGTAGTAATAGTGTTATGAGTCAAACCAACATTACTTTTAGACAGATTGTAGAATTGGCCGTCAGTAGTGGTAATGGTGATATCAATGTCGTCTGTTGTAAAAGCTGGGACAACTATGTCGAAAGTTGAAGAACCCAATGCATCAACTGTGGCAGGGGCATCTTCAGTAAATACGAGTGAAACGGTATGATTAGAGGAGTTTGAATTATCCATCCTAATAGAGTTGGATTCTGCCCCTGAAACCGTTACAGTTCCAGATCCGCTTAATCGTGCCTGTACAGCATGCAAGATGATGCTGCTTAACGAAAGGTCTGTGTTAAGTGAATTGCTGACCGTGACACGAACAACAGAACAGAGATTGTAGAACTGTAGCGTGCTGCCACTGGTCATATAGGCTCCCATAGGGACATCCACCCGCTGGTGGTTTCCTACCATTTGGAAATATTGAACAGATGGTAGTGTTACGGAAATACTGGAATTGTCGCTGATATTAGTACTGTTACTATTAACTATACTTGCTGGGAAGATGGCACGATAGGTGTCGTGTCGTGTAACCTCGGGTATCTGTGCCGAGGTGCCTGATGCAGCCACAATAGAATAGGTCGTGCCGTTGATGTTTACTTGGTCACCGTTGTGCCAGCAAGGAGTATGGTCGCTGATATACACCTTCTCGTTTGTATAGACAGAATTCTTTATTTCGGCACCCAATGTTACAGTGCCTTCTTCTTTTTGGCAGCTGGTGACCAACATGGCAGTTGCCATCATAAAAAGTGTAAAGAGGTAATGTTTCTTATTCATAATTGTTTCTATTATTTATCTGTAATTAATTGATTTGGATTTGGGTTTAGGATGGCTTTAGTTGTCCCAACTTCCTGAGCCGAAGTTGTTATTGTTGGAGAACGATGAACCTCCCGTCCAGTCTCCGTCGCTAAAATGCCCTGTAGCGGTAGAGGAAGATGGCTCGTCCCATGAAGCACTGCCAAATGATTCCATTAGCATCATGTCCGCTTCGATACGTTGTGATGCATACAGCCCCATTTCTACCATAAATGATACTGAGGTCACCTTGGGAGGATTGTAACTTAGTTTGTGTTTTTTGTCCATAGGCTTTGGCCTGTTTTTCTGCCCCAACCTCCAACAGGCATAAATTAATACAATAAGAAAAGGCATGAGGTTATGTACTCATGTCCGTTTGTATTTAGGTATCGGCAAACACCTTGCGGGAAACGGGGTTTATAGAACATATCTCACGCCTGAGGATATGCATCGGCGTGAGAGCCTATAGCATACACTACAAGCGAAAGCATAAATGCTCAGCCTTCCCGCTTAAAATTTGCCGATTTTAAATACAAGGACAGTCTTGCAATGCTTTTCTTGCTTTACAGCTTTCTTGCCTTTCGAAAGCAGTTGCAAAGATACTAAGTTTTTCCCGAATATTGAGTTTTTTTCTTTCCATTTCGAAAAAAAAGTGTATCTTTGTACGTTTTAAAGGTTATACCTTTTCAAGTAAAATTATTAATTATTAACAACATAAACCTATTATTATGCAACCAAAAGGCAACAAGTACGGCACTCACCGTGTCATCGAACCCAAGGGCGTTCTTCCCCAGCCCGCAAACAAACTGGACAACAACATGGACGTTCTCTACGACAATGAAATCCTCATTGACGTACAAACCCTCAACATCGACTCCGCTTCGTTNNGACATCCACAACTACGCCAAGCAGCAGGCCGGCGAAGGTGCAAGCCAGGAGAAAATCATGGAAGAGGTGAAGAAAGAGATGTTCCTCAATGTCGAGTTGCAGGGCAAGCATCGCAATCGCCGCACCGGTTCCGGCGGTATGCTCCTCGGCAAAGTCGAGAAAAT
>DBXQ01000021.1:212-3033 GCA_002309955.1 Bacteroidales bacterium UBA1208 | reverse complement strand
CGTGGCGCTGACGGTGGGCACGTCGCTGGTGCTCAGGCCTACCGAGGCTTGGCCGCAGAGGTTGACGCTGCCGGAGGTGACGCTCACCGAGTCGAGGTACAGGACGGTGTCGTTAGTGAAAGTGTTCTTCACATTCACGTTGATACCAGCGCTGAGGTGCTTGAACTTCACGCCCGTGGCATTAGCCTCGCTGCGGGCGGCCATGGGCAGCGAAAGCACCTGGTTGTCGCCGTCGAACGAGCTGGCATAATGCGACGGAAAGACTACCGTGGCGGAATCATCGGTCTGGCTGCCGGCGCCCGTGGCGGTGGCGATGGCGGCGGGATAGAACGAGTTGAAGTCGCTGCTTGTTACGAAAGAACCGCTGCCATCCTTCGCGGCATACCAGTGGTTGCCATAGCCTTGGGTAACCGTTCCTGTGGCTCCGTTGATCCACACCTTGTCGCCAACGACCCACTTCACCGAGGTGCCGTTCACTGTGGTCTTGGTGCCCGAACCCGACCCCTCGGCGAAAATCTCCAAGGACCCCTCGGGGAAGTTGTCTGCATCATCTTTTGTGCAAGCTGTTGTCATTGCAAGGCTGCAAAGCATGGCAACTGCAGCCAAAATCGAAAACCTATAATTCATATCGAATTCAAAAATCTTAATTCAAAATTCTTAATTCTCAATTCCCCTACCATGACCACTCGGTGGCTGTGCCACGGTCCTCGAGGTTCTGGTCGCCTGTACCCGTTTGTTTATAAAGGCTAAGGGTTCTGATCCAATCACCGCTGGCGGCATATCCCTTTTCGACCTTGAAGGTCGCTATGGTTAGCCTGGGGGCTTCGTACCCTGTTTTCTTATTGTCTTCCATAATATTGTTTTTTATTGCTTCGATACAAAACGCCTCTTGCTATCTGACTACCGCCACTTTGCGGGCGGGACGGTTGCCCACCTTAACCATGTAGATGCCCGAGGGGAAGGTGAACGGTGAGCGGTGGGAGGTGAACGAGGATTTTGCGTCTGATGGCGATGATGCAGGCATCCGTCTCGTCGGTTTGGCGCTGCCCTTCGAGGCTGGCAATCACGCCGTTGAGCCTTTCGACACCCTCCTTCTCCTCGCCAAGTTCGACGAGGATGACACCAATCTCGGCCTCGGTGCGCAGCGCCTCGGTCTTCTTGCCCTGCTCCTGGCAAAGGTCGGCCTTCTCGGTGGCCCAACGCAGGCACTGCTCATAGTCATCACGCAGCCGTGTGGTACTCACCAGCAGGTCGAGCACCACCTCGCGTTTGTCGGGGTCTTTCACGAAGTCGCTCTCCATCAGTCCTTCAAGCATCTGCTGGGCCGTATCGAGTTGCTGTGCTTTGTTCGACTGGTTGTGGATTTTGGCTTTGAGCATGGTGGCGAGGTTGTCGTCGACGTTGCCCACGAGGAGCGCCGAGTCGATGATGACGAGAGCCCGGCCGGGGTCTTGGTTAAAGACCTCCATAGCCACCTCGGCGGTATAGAGCGTGTCGGACGGCTGCGGGCCGCGCCCGTTCTCATGCCCCCCGCAACCCACCGCGAGGGCTGCCGTAACTATATATAATATAATATGTTGTGCTTTTCTCATAAAGTCGTCCGATGAACGAAACTAACTGCAAAAATACGCAATTTTTTGAAACTGCAAGGAAGAAATATGAAGATGCTTGAAATCCTCAGGGGTGATTAGTTCTGCAAGGCGATGTAGATGGTGTCGGAGGTGCGTCCTTTTTTGCCACGGAGGAAGGCGTAGAGGTGGAGGCCTTGGTTGCCGGAATGGGGGAAGGTGGCAGCGGTGGGGTCGGTATGGAGCCATTCATCGGGAAGAACAGCGGTGACGAGGCCATCAGCGCGGGGAACAGGGGTGGCGAGACGACCGGCGCAGAGGGCGGGGCAGTAAACGAAGAGGTAGAATTCGTCGGTGGGTTCGCCGCCATAGTGTCGACTGTCGAAGGTAACGGTGAGGACACCGTGCTCGACCTTGGCAGCGGTGATGGCAACCAAAGGTACAGAACCCTTGCTGACGATGATGCGGGGAAGGTTGATGTCGCCATCGGGAGTGAAGCAGTCTTTGTTGAGGTGCTTGAAGAGGGCATAGGTGCTGTTGTGCTCGCGGATAGACAACCAGTGGAGGCCCACGAGGTGGGCATCCTTCATATAGGATGAGAGCTTGGAAATCAGCGCAAAGTTACTTCGATGCGACTGCTGCGCTTCGGTTTGCGGGTTGGCCACATGGGTGGGCATGGAACGCTCACACTGGCGACCATGCCAGGTGTAAAGTATCTTGTTGCCGAGTTTACCGCTCTCGGAGTCGCCTTGTTTTCTTGCCATAACGATAATGATAACGACAAAGTGGGCAAAATATTGTCTCAGATCAGGCAAGGGGTTCCCATACCGTTGCCAAGCAGTTGTTTCGCCCTAGCCTCACTCAAAACCACCTTTTGAGCGAGGCAGCATTGGGAGAACCCCTTGGGTAGGACGAGCCAGCACCGAGGATGGGGCGAAGGATCCCCCTGGGTACCCCGAAGGTACATCGGAGGTACCCCTTAGGCTCCATAGAGTTGGTATAGAGATGGTATAGGCTTGATATAGGGATGGTACGGGGATGATTTGCGGGAGAAATGCCTGGGAATGAATGAGGTATATAATTTATATATAAATTATATTGGGGGATGGGTATGACAGGCATAGAATGTCCGCCATGGAACGAGGCGGTTACGACATTAAACCAATCAACAAACACCATGATTGGCTAATAGAAAATGTACAATAAATATTTCAATTCCAAATTTTTTTTGTATCTTTGCACTTTCTTTTTGC
>DBXQ01000021.1:0-193 GCA_002309955.1 Bacteroidales bacterium UBA1208 | reverse complement strand
GATGCCCGACGATGGAGATAGTAGTCTGAAAATTAAGAATTAAGAATTAAGAATTAAGAATTAAAAAGAGACATTTTTAGGCTGTGGGGACGGTCCTCACAGCTGCGGAAATAGATAAAAACAATAAAAAAAACATGAACGAACACATCATCACTAAGCGTTTCGACCTCGGCGACGGCCGCATGATCGAAAT